>CAZUAM010000067.1:0-1229 GCA_964618095.1 uncultured Planctomycetaceae bacterium
ACGTGCCTGGCACGATGGAATCGTGCCCCACTTTTTTCTGCACCGACCCTAATCTGCGAGAAGGCGACATCAATCTCTTGGCGCAACGGCCCGAAGGGGGCTGGGCACAATAGGGGTTCCCCTCCGCCCTTTATGTCCCGAGTGGAGCGACTGGCAAGATCGTGCCGAATTGATGGAACGGATGGGTATGCACTCAGCTTGGTCTCCAACGCTGGACATCCAGGAGCCGAGTGTGATTCCGCAGATAGAGAACATGGGTTATGTATAACGGCTACTTTGGTTTTACTCGCCGCCCGTTTGCCTCCGCACCGCAGGTCGATCGGTATTTCCCCGGCACGGCCATCGAAGCCGCTCGACAGACACTGGCTCGCTGCATCGAGCGGGGGGAAGGGGCGGCAGTGGTCGTGGGACCTTCGGGAACCGGGAAGACCTTGTTGTGCCAGGTGTTGGCCCAGCACTTCCGCGACTCCCTCAAAGTGGCCCTCCTCTCCAGCGGCCGCTTGAGCACCCGCCGCAACCTCTTTCAGGCGGTCCTCTACGAGCTGGGCCAGCCCTACCGCGAAATGGACGAGGGCGAACTCCGCTTGGCCCTGGTCGACCACCTTACCACCAGCGAAGATTGCGCCCGGGGCATGGTCCTGCTGGTCGATGAGGCCCACAGCCTGCCGCTTTGCCTGTTTGAAGAGATCCGCATGCTCACCAACCTTGCCCGGGACGGTCAGCCCCAGGTCCGCCTCGTGATGGCCGGAAGTTGCATGTTGGAAGAACGCTTTGCCCATCCCCGGCTCGACTCGTTCAGCCAGCGACTGGTGGCTCGATGCTATCTGGAATCGCTCAACCGCACGGAGACGCAGGATTACATCCACGCCCAGGTCGATGCGGCCGGCGGGGCACCCGAAACAATCTTCCCGGCAGACACCTGCCACAGCGTCTACCAGGCGACCGACGGCGTGCCCCGCTTGATCAACCAGGTATGCGATCACGCGCTGCTGTTGGCATATGCCGCCGGTCGGCCGCAACTCGAAGCCGCGCAGATCGAAGAGGCCTGGGCCGATCTGCAACAATTGCCCGCCCCGTCGATCGAACAAAGCCAAGACCCGGGCGGCGGCAGCGTGATCGAATTCGGCGGTCTGGAAGATTCACCCTCCGCCGCCGACGAACCCGCCGACGACGAACCCGCCGCCGCCGAACCCGCCGCCGCCGAACCCGCCGCCGAGAAGGTCTCGCTC
>CAZUAM010000067.1:1239-17070 GCA_964618095.1 uncultured Planctomycetaceae bacterium
GCCGCTGCGGATCACCCCCGAAACCGAGCAATCCGAGCCGCCGGCCGGCGAACCGGCCCGGCAGCTAGAACGCATTGAACAAATGCTCGGCAGTGTCCAGAACGATTTTCAGCCGGCCGGCTCGATCGGACCCGAGTTGGAACTGATATTCGAGGACCCCTTCCAGGAGGAGTTCGAAAAGGAAGAAGTCGTCGGCGACCGCTACTGCCCAGGCGGCGACCTTCCGGGGGACCTCAACAGCGAAACCGAACGGCTCGAGCAGGATCAGATGCCCCGGACCGCCGACCTCGCCGATCGCCGGCCGGTCGACGCAGCAATCGCCGGGCGCGAACGGCCGGCGGGCGCTGCCGTCCCACTCGCGCAGCAGGAGTCGGTGGTTGCCCCGCGCCGCGCCGAACGCGAGACGCTGCCCTTGCATCGCCAGCAAGCACTCGAAGAACCGGACGACGAGGACATGCTGATCGTCGAGGACGACTACGATCACGCTTCTGCGGCCACCTGCTCGATCGTCGCGGTCCGGCGCCAGGAATACGGCCGGCTGTTTACCAAGCTCCGCCGCGGATGACGGAGACGGACGTTCTCAGGCAGGGAAATCATGAGCCGCATGCTGAAAGCGCTAAAGCAGCTCGAGGTCAGGTCACCTCAGCCGCAGCAAGCCTCCGAATCGGTCCCCCCCCAGGAACCAAGCTCCCCGCCGCAGCCTCCCCCGGAAGGCGCGCCGCAGCCGGACCTGCAAATCGCCTCCGAGGCGGCCGCCGCACACGACACCGCAATCCAAGCGGCGTTTAGCCGGGTGGAAACCGCCGCGGCGGCACTCCGCCTTCAACAAGACCAAGAACCCTCGGACTCCCCAACCAACCATTGGCCCCTCCAGACCACCCGGCAGCACGCCCGAGCATACCGCGAACTGGCCGAGAACGTCCTCTCCCAGGTGCCGCCGGGGCGCCCGACCGTACTGATGGTCACCAGCCCAACTGACGGAGAAGGCAAGACCGAACTGCTCGCTGCGCTGGCCGGGGTACTGGCCGAGCGGACTCCGCAGCGCGTCCTGTTGATCGACGGCAACTTGCACAAGCCGGATCTGGCGAGTTGTCTCGGCGTTCCGGCCGCGCGGGGCTTGGCCCAAGTCTTGATGGGTGCGGCGAGTTGGCAACAGGTGGTCCAACAGACCTCGGTACCGCATCTGGACCTGCTGCCCGGCGTGAAGTTCTCAACTCCCCACGTCCGCCTCCCGGAACACTTGAACCTGCGACCACTCCTGGACGAACTCCGTCGTCAGTACCGGCTGATCCTGATCGACACGGCCTCGCTGGCCCACGCCGAGGTGGCCCCGATCGCGGGCTACTGCGACGGCACCTACCTGGTCGTTCGGCTGAGGCACACCGCTCGCCGCGACCTGGCCAGAGCGGTTAAAGTGATCCAGGATTGCCGCGGCCACTTGCTCGGCAGCGTGGTCATCGGCGCCTAGCACCAATACCGTTCAATTAGCCGTAAACCGAGTATTCGCTTATGATTCCGTTGAACCATAAAGCCGCGACCGGTGGTCGCGCCGGGAACGATCACCGCCGGTTTCTGCGATCCTTCGGCGCGACCACCGGTCGCGGCTTTATGAGATCCGGAAGGAAAAAGGGGACGGGGCTAATTTGCCGGCACGGCCCGAAGCCTGTTTCGCTCAAATTAGCCCCGTCCCCCTTTTCCGGGCCATCGGAAAGTGCACGCAAGTACCCACAAAAAACCGTTTGGTGCTAGCGGGTGCCCTGGACGGCTTGCCCGCACTTACACTCACGCAGCGGCAGGGAAGCTGCCGCTGGCAGCCCGACCATTCGCAAGGCAGGGCTCAATAACTCATCCCTTGCAGCGTGGTCTTTGCCATCTCGGACCATTCGCCGTTGTGGAAGTAGCTACAGTCGCCGCCGGATTTCAGCGCGGCATCCAGGGCTTCTTCAGCACGCCGCAACAGCTCCGACGCATCGTCGTCGTCCATCGCCGCCGCCGCGCTCACACTAACCGTAAACTGAAGCTGGCCAAGCTGTGTCAGCAGCCTACGGCCTGCAACGGCTTCTCGGAGCCGTTCGGCCATGCCTACCGTGGCAGCCAGGTTGGCTCCCGGAAGCAAAACCGCAAACGTGGCAGCGTCGTAGGAGGCCAGCAGCTCCATATCCCCGATCGCCGCGTTGAGAAGCCGGATCGCGGTCTGTAGAACCAGCTCGCCGGCCTGCTCGCCGTGGCCGGACGTAATCTCTCCGAAGTGGTCGATCCGGACCAAGACCACCGAAGGCGGCACCCCGCCGCGCCTCCACTGCTCCAGGCGACGGCACAGGCATGCGTCAAACGCGGCCCGATCGCACGCCCCGTTGGGCTGGCCGTGCCGAAGCTCGGGCGAGCTCACAGGTTCTGCCTCCGCCGGCCCGCCCACCGGCTTGCCCTCCGATTGTTCCCCTGCTGATGACTCGGGTTTCTGCCGGGGCCGCTCAACCTGGTCGGATTCGCTCCGGGCCTCCTTCGACGCCGGCGCTGGCTTGCCGCCCAGCCGCCGTATCGCTTGACCGTCGTGCCAGCGGACGCAGTTGCGGCCCGCCTGTTTCGACGCGTACAGCGCCGCATCGGCTCGTCGGATCAGTCCCGGCACGTTTTCCGCGGGTAGTAATTCCGCCACGCCGATGCTGACCGCTACGTGCAGATCCGTGGCTCGGAAACGGAACGGGGTGGTCTCAATCGCCTCACGAACTCGTTCGGCGGCGGAGCCGGCGTCGGCTACCGAGGTAGCGGGAAGGATGATCGCGAATTCTTCGCCGCCGTATCGCGCCACCACGTCCATCTCACGCGCGTTCTTGCGAAGCACCCCGCCCAGCCCGCTTAACACCGCGTCCCCGACCTGATGCCCGTGCGTGTCGTTGAACCTCTTGAAATGGTCCACGTCGATCATGATCACCGAGAAACTCTTGCGGTGACGTTGGAATTCTGCAAAGTGTTGAGCCATCTTGTCGTCGAAGGCGCGGCGGTTGGCCAGCCCCGTCAGTGCGTCCGTGCGGGCTTCGGCCGCGTGCGATTCGATCTGCCGCGCCTGGTCCCGAAGTCTCTCGTCGGCCGAGACGAGCTGCTGCTGCATCCGGTTATTGGCCTGGAGGAGACTGTCAACGGCCGAAACCACAGCCTCGGTTTCGTGGGTCGCGGTCGAAAGCAGCCCCTCGTTGATCTCTTCCACCCGGCTGGTGTGCTCACCCACGTCGGCAGCTACGTGAGCCGCCAGCTCGTGTAAGCGCCCCAACACTTCGCGGGCGTACCGGATCTCGTTGCTGCTTTTTCTGGAGTTGCGCTGCGCGTTGCCGCCGCGCAAGCACCAGCCCGTTGTGGCCCCAATCACCGCCACAAGAATGACCAGCACAATCTCAACCGCCGCGGCTGACATGAGTGCAGCACCCCTTTCGGTATCCGACGCCTCCCTCGAGCCACGGGGCTCGGGGCCAGACGTTTCTGGTGATTCCTCTCCGATGCTGTTGGCGCCCTCCGGGGACTTCTGGCTGACACCCGGCATACCATCCGCACAACCACTACAATCAGATCCATGTTATAGACGCGCTGGCTGTCGGATCAACGAACTGACACGCCTAAGAGTAATTACTACACGTTCCCTTCATGTCAAGTCGATCAGGCACAATTGCCGCCCAACCGGTTGACTCCGGAACTGCCGGCTGGGTACCCAAGCCCCCAGTACCGCCGGCGGCCGCGAAACCCGCATGATTCATGGGACCATCGTCGGGGCGGTCCTCCCGTGCCACGGCGGTGTCAACCGTGCTCCAGATCTGCCCGTTTACCCGGGCCAACACGGCCGACACGGCCGTGGCACACTTGTCAATAGTCCGGGCTGAAGGGGGGGACTGAGAGCCGGGGACCGACGCCCGCGAAAGGACCCCCCATCGAGGCCCCTCCCAAGCGCGACAGACTGCCCGGCTCATGATGACGCAGACAGGACTCCCCGCTCCGCTCTGCCGGCTTTGGCTTCCTGCTTGGGCAGCGGTTGTGCCGTCAATTGCAGCGACTCGATCGACAACCGCCGGAGGATCACCACGTCGAAGTGCGAATCGCCAACGCCGTGGATCGAGTTGTGCACCGTCACGTCGGTCATCCCCATGAAGGTCGGCAGCGATGCATTCTCGTCCAGCAGCATCAGCGGAGTGGCACGCGGGGGCAGGTACAGAATGCCCGACAAAACGTTGCCGGGCAGGATCACCATGGCCCCGTAGCGCGGTTTCTCCACGTACCTGTCACAGCGGCGGCTCGGCGCCTCGTAGCTCCCTTTGGGGATCACCATCAGGATCCGCTCTTTCTTCAGAAATATCTGCTTCCAGCGCACGTCCGTCGACCGGGCCCCGACAACACCGGTCAACGTTTCGCGCATCTCCAGGATCTCGGTGTACGAATCGCTCAAGATGTCCGACACGCGGCGGCCCCGAGTTGCCAGCGACCCGGTGTACTGACAGTGCTGGGTGATCACCTCCACCGGCGTGACCATCTGATCGCCAGCCATAACCGTCCCCACTGAAACAATACAACTTGTCGGAAAAACGCGTCCCCGCTCCGGCCGGAACCTTCCCTGCCATCGCTTGCCTCGCACGGCGAACCCACCGTTCCGCAAACGGTGCGATACACCGCAGTCGCAGCACAGCCGCCCCAGGATTCCTCCCTCACCGTGATTTCCCGCAGGTTCGCAGGCGCAAGCACCCCCTGAACCTTGTCTCGTTTTGATTACCGCACCAAGCAGACGGGCGAAAAGATCCAATCGCTTGTCCGAGTGTCCGTCGTTCCCGGAATCCCGCCCAGGACAACCATCTTGGCCGGCTGAATCATCACCCGCTTGTCGCCTCCGGTCAGCTTCACCTCCATGATCCGCACGCCCGCAAACCCCACAATCGTGTACCGCGCGTTGTTGCCGTTACCGGTAACCTGGCTGAAAACGGGAACGATCCGACCTTGGCCCTTGATCGCCTCCAAGGCGTTCTTCATTCCGGCGCTGAGGCCGGGATCTGCCCCCAACTCCAGTTCGCCCCGATCGTCAAGCTCCAACTTCCCGCCGTGGTAAGAAAGGTCTTCGGCACTCACGCCCTCGACAATCTGCCGACGAAGATCCGCCGTGCTATTGTTGTCTCTGCCGATGTCCACCGTACCACGATTTCCCGGGGCACCGGTGTCCTGGGGATAGAAATTCAGCTCCGCAACGCCGTCCCCCCCGGGCGTCACCTTTCCCGTCTCCGCATCCCAGGTCCAGTTGTCGGTTCCGATCCCCGTGAACAGATCGTCGCAGGATGCCTTATCGACCGCAAAGGGGAGAAAAGGCAGGTTCTCGCCCGTCGAGGGCGGGCGGAAACCCGAAAAGTCGTCCACGAACGCCGCGATGGCCTCCGTCTTCAGACCGACGCTATCGACTCCCAACGCCCTGACGAAGAACAGGGACGACTCGCCGTTGGTGGTGCTGTCCCGACGCGTGGTCACCCGCACCGCGTTGCCGCTCCAGGCCGAGGGAGTGAACCTGCGGCTGGTGAAGTCCCACACCCCCAACTCCACGTCGGCCGGATTGAGTTCCACGTTCTTGCCGCCGGCGGCGTGGTAACCGGCATATTGTGCCGCCGCCGCGACCACCTCCTCGATGGGGCCCTCCATGTTGGCCGCCGTGGCCGCGATGGCCGCCGAATCGGCCGCCACCTGGAGCTGCGTTCGAACCAACACCACGTAGCCCAGGTCCACCGCAAAACCGATCATCGCCAGCATCAGGACCACGAATACCGCCGCCAGCACCAAAGTGCTGCCGCGACGCGGATGGCTCTTCAGCCTATGGCGACTGCAATTCATTGCGAACCTCACGATCGCCCTCTTCGTGTCGGGGGATTGCAGCGGTCCGCTGACGGCCAACGGCGCACCCGCCGGCGCCCGGCGTCCCCCAAGCCTCCGACACCGCGGGGATACCTGAAAGCCTCGGTCGCAAACCACCCCAGGTCAAACCCCGCACGTCACCCTCTCCAGCCGGCCGCCTGCTCAACGCCCAACCGCCCAGAGAGAGTCCACCGCAAAGGAATCGGCGGGACGCGCAACGCCCGCGTCCGGGCCGCCAGCCGCGGCCCCCAAGAACAATCGCGAGCGACGAGACGCATACCGGCATGCCACCCCTCCCAGGGAAAGGTTGCAAACTTCGGCAGCCTGGCGAGCTCCCGGGCGGAGCCCCACGGCTTTGCGTCCCGACCTCGCGATCGGTTTGCCCTTTCGGTTTGGACGTCTGCCCCCGAAGGCGGGAGCCAGACAACTTCCCTCTATTGTTTTCCTAGGTCACGTTTCGCCGTGTGTCAAATCCCTCCCGGCCAGCCGCTTCGCCTGCGCGGCAATCTCCAACCCCACCAGCTCGCTCCAGGCGGCCAGCAACCGGGCAAACAACTCGCCCGGCCGGCCGTCGCCCACCGGCCGCCCGTTGAAGCGGGTTACCGGCAGCAGGCAGACCGGCGTGCTGGTAAGCAGGACCTCCTCAGCCGAGGCTACCTCCTCCGGCCTCAGGTTCCGATGGATCGTGGAGATGCCGAGCTCTCCGGCCAACTCCACCAACACGCCCAGACTGATCCCCCGCAGGATCTTCTCCGACGGAGGCGAAATCAGCCCTTCCGCCGAGTTGAACACCAACAGGTTGGCCGTCGAGGCCTCCGTCACGAAACCCCCCCGGTCCAGCAGCAAGGCCCGGGCGCCCGGGTCGCTCCTGCCGGCCCGCCGATCGGCCAGATAGTAGTGCATCCGGCTGCGGCACTTCAGACCCCGCGGCCACGACCGCGGCGAGATCTGCTCCACTTCCGTGCTCACCAGGGCCTCGCCCCGGCTGTATTTCTCCGCCCAGAGCCGAAACGGCAGGGGATACGTGTGCAGGCAGACGGTGGGGCTTGCCGACCCGGGAGGCGAGTAGGCCGGATAGGCCCCGGGTGTGACAAAAATCGACAGCCCCAGGTCGTCCCCCGCCGCCAACAGTCGATGATTTCGCGCAACCAGTTCTCGGGCAACCGCGCCAAGCTGGTCAACGGTCATTCCCGGATCGACCCCCACAATCCGCAGCGATTGTTCCAACCGGGCGAGGTGATCTTCCAACCGGAACAGTTCTCCGCCGAAAGTCCGCACCTGCTCGGCGACCGTGGCCCCCAATACGAATCCGGCGTCGCCCACCGGAATCGCCGCCGCAGAAGCCGGAATCCACCTGCCGCCGAGAAATGCCTGAGGCCCGTCCATACCTCCATTATGCGGCAGCATAGCGACCGTGGCCAGTGGCCTCTCGCAGCAAAAACGACCGATAGCCGCGACGCAACCCGCCGCGAGAAGCCCCCGCAGCGTCCAGGCAACGTCGGAGGTGGCCAAAACGCGCGGGTGGTGTTTGCAGAAAAACGTCCCGGTTGCGTTTGCACATCATCAAACGTGTTGTAGAGTTGATTTGGCGATACCCTCGCGAAGGAATGAGTCCGTTTCGCTCGGAGATTTGAATAATGAAGAAGCTTCTAATCCTGACGGCTGTATTGATGCTGACGAGCAGCGCGGCTGGCTGCCGGTGCTGCCCCTGGCTGTGGCGCGGGGCGGCCTACAACCCCTGCCCGCCGGCAGTTACCTACGGCGATCCTGGCCCGCCCGTCAACCCCTGTGATCCGTGCGCAATAGCGCCACCCTCGATCGCTCCCGGACCGGTCCCCTACACGGGAGCCCCGACCCCGTAGAAGCCCGCAAGATCCCCTCCCAGCAGCGTAGTTCATCGCGCGTCGGCCGTAGCATCCTGACCACGGCCGACCGCGGTGGGCAACGCTTCTCTCGTGCGCCCTCGTTGCACACGGTGCCTCCAAGCGGGAAGCGGCTGGCATGCCGGGGCCACCGCTCGCCGAGTCTGCGCCTTCGTCAGCCGCCGGTGCTTCGCACCAGACGCTACCCCCGCAATCAAAACCGCCGCGCCCAAAAAGACGAGAATCGCGTGTGGATCGGCGACGATGGAGGGCGGACGATCCTACGGACCGTTCAGCGGGGGAGTCTTCCGCGTTATAATTCAGTATTGGCGCTGTAGTTCAGTATCCCTGAACCGTTGTCTGCCTGGAAAAGAATCTCCCCCATGTCCGAAACCGCCCCGCCCGCCGACAACTCCCAAGCGGCCCAAAAGGTCCGCTCCTTCCCCTCCTCGCCCGGCGTCTACCTCATGAAGGACGCCGCCGGCCGCGTGATCTACGTCGGCAAGGCCAAGAACCTCCGCAGCCGCGTCGGGAGCTACTTCCTCAAAGCCGCCGCCGAAGACCCCCGCACCGCCGAGCTGGTCCGCGACGTCCGCGATATCGACTACCTCGACGCCGAAAGCGAGGTCGACGCGCTGCTGGTCGAGGCCCGGCTGATCAAGGACGTCCAGCCCAAGTACAACAAGGAACTCCGCGACGACAAAACCTTCCCCTACCTCGAAATCCACACCCGCGAGGAGTTCCCCCGCGTGGAGTTCACCCGCGAGCCGAAAGGACGGGGAACCAAGCTCTACGGTCCCTTTGCCAGTCCCCGGGGCCTCCGCGGGGCCATCCAGGTGCTGCAAAAGATCTTCAAGTTCCGCACCTGCTCCCTGGACGTCCGCCAGGACGACCCCCGCTGGAAATGGTTCCGCCCCTGCCTGCTGGCCTCCATCGACCAGTGCTCCGCCCCCTGCAACCTGCGGATCTCCAAGGAAGCCTATCGCAAGGACGTCCGCCGCTTGCAGCAGTTCCTCGAGGGCAAGAAAAAATCGCTCCTCCGGGAGATGCACCAAGAGATGGAGCAGGCGGCGGCCGAGCGCCGCTACGAGGAAGCCGCCCGGCTGCGCGACGAAATCCGACTGCTCGAAACGCTCGACCAGCGCGGAGAGCTCGATACCCACGTCCAGCCCGAGGTCTTCCCCATCGATCCCCAAAAAGGCCTGGCCGGCCTGCAAAAGGTCCTCCACCTGTCGAAGCAGCCGCGGATTATCGAGGGCGTCGACGTCGCCCATACGGCCGGCCGCGAAACCGTGGCCTCGCTGGTGCAGTTCATCGACGGATTGCCCTTCCGGCCCGGCTACAAGCGATTCCGCATCCGCACGGTCGAGGGCATCGACGACGTGGCCGCCATCCGCGAGGTCGTCGCCCGGCGCTTCGCCCGCCTCCAGCAAGAGGACCAGAGCCCTCCCGACGTGCTGCTGATCGACGGCGGCAAGGGCCAGCTCGGCGCCGCGCTGGCCGCCCTGTCCTCGCTCCAGATCGAGCCGCCGGTGGTGATCTCGCTGGCCAAGCGGGAGGAGCTCCTCTTCGTCCCCGGTGCCGACGAGCCGCTGCGGCTCAGTCGCCGCTCCTACGCCCTGCGGCTGCTGCAATACGTCCGCGACGAGGCCCACCGCTTCGCCCAGCACTACCACCACATCCTCCGCCGCCGCTCCACCCTCGGCCATTGAGCGGACATCCGTTCGGTAAGTTCGTAGTGACCCGATTCATCGGGTCCTGCCACGGCCTTCCAACCGCAGCCAAATCCCTCCAAGAGGAGGGTTCCGCACCTCCAGATCCAACCGCCCAACACCCCTGAACCCCAAACCCCAATCCCCAATCCCAAATCCCGGGAGGGTCTTAATAGTGTGTTGCTGAGCCGCAATCGTGTAGTCGCCGGACCAGCGGAAACCCACGGTGCTGGGGCCATAACACCCAGCCCGTGGCGCTGGCCCGGGAGGAAGGTGCCCGCACGGCGAGTGCCACGGCCGAGCCTAACTCTTCTGACATCGGCCGCAGGTTACCGCACAGCCCGAAGGCCCGCGGCCGGCGGCCGGGCGGAGTAGACTGTTTGCAGCCGGGCCACCGTTTTTGGAGAGACAACCCTATGATACCCGAATGGCTGATCGACGACACGGGGGAGGTGCGCGAGGGGCGGCCTGGTTCGTGTTACTCAGAGACCGAGAAGGCTACGGGTTTGAGATTCAAGCTTAACCAAGTCGTTACTGTCAAGCCTTCCGATCACCCCCTGGATGCGGCCCCTGTCGATAGCCCGCAATTGATGTGTCAGAACAACCGATTCCGTATCTAGACCGTTCGCGCCTGTTGGTGATACCGTGAACGAGCCTGGAAAGCGGGTAGCGGCGAGACGTGACGTAAGGGGGACAATCAACACCGTAGAAAGATTCGCGATATCTCTATCGTCTTGGAGCACAATTGCCGGACGTAAGCCGAATTGCTCTCTACCAGGCGGCCCTTTCGACCGGGGCAACTCAACACGCACAACATCTCCGCGCTTCATTGCCGCTACTCCGGCAAACTGCCTTCCATTGCCTCAAATGCCTCGTCGCTTGCGGCTTCCCACGCGCCGAGTTCATCCCGCAATTCCGGGTCATCCAGATTGCTAGGCCGGTTCCTGTTTGGCCGCCTTGGCGCTGGGTAGCCTTCAAGCAACGGTTTAACCACCCCAAACGGCGCCGCGTAACTGACGGCTTGATCTTTTTCGATGCGCGGAGGTGCTTGGCCGCTTTTCTTGATGGCCGACTCTTGCACGACAGCTTCACTCATCATCTTCTCCTTTGTCCTCTTGTTGCTGGGTTGGCGTTGGCATTGCCGTTGCCAGTAATCTCCTGGACATCAGAAGGTCGTCTCCGGCCCAAAGCTCGCAGTGGTAGAGCCCCTCTTTTGGTATGACTGCGCGAATGCCCGCCATTCCCTCTAAGACAAGTAGTGGATTTTCAAGATCGAACTCCCAGGACAACTCGAACAGCACTCCTTCCTTGGGGTCAACTCCGTTGGCGATATGACAGCTCGCATCAACTAGTCGCAAACGCACTGCTGTCGGGCCAAGCCCGTCAGTAACCGAGTAATAGACACAAAACTGTACTTTGGCCGGGAATTCTCGGGCCCCCAGCGTGCTGAAAGTTCCGAGAATCGTGAATTTGCCAGTCGTGGCATCCCGGTGGATACTATCACAGAGCACCATCGCAAGACAGTACGGCTCTGCCATGTGTTGACCCATATGTTGCGCAAAAAGGAAGCCGCTACATCACAGGAGCGGCTTCAGTTCCATTCGTCCTGGCGCCACAAGCCGAGTCCTCCTGACCATCCATGTTATCGGCTATGGTTCTCGTGGCGGGCCAGTTTAGCGATCTGAGCCGCCAAGTCAAGCTTATCATAAACGACTCGCGTGCGCCAACAAGCTCTATTTCGATTGTACCAAAGGACTCAAGAGCAGTCAAGGCGAGGTATTTGCCGCCCACCCACGTCCAGCAACACAGTCGTAAGACACTACGCAAATCCCCAACCCCAAATCCCAAATCCTCAACCGCTCTATCCCCATCCCACCAAATCCGCTAATAATACGCCTTCCCCGGTCACGGAGGACCTCCACCATGGCCCAGCCGGCCCCCAAGCTGCGGATTCGCTCGACCAGCTACATCGTCATCCCCGCCCGCCTCGCCTCCACCCGCCTGCCGCGAAAGCTGCTGCTCCGCCAGACGGGCAAATCCCTCATCCGGCACACCTACGAGGCTGCCCAACGGGCAGCCCGACCCGCCGGCGTCTGCGTGGCCACCGATCATCCGGAAATCCTCGACGAGGTCCGCTCCTTCGGCGGCCGGGCCGAAATGACCGACCCCAACGCCCCCAGCGGAACCGATCGCGTGGCCCAACTCGCCCGCGACCTCACCGACGCCGACATCATCGTCAACCTCCAGGGCGACGAGCCGGAACTCTCCGGCAACTCGATCGACCTGGCCGTCCGGCTCCTCGAAGAAAACCCCGACGCGGTCATGTCCACCCTGGCCACCCCGATCCGCAGCCGCCGGCAGCTCGACGACCCCGCCTGTGTGAAGGTCGTATTCGACCACCGCGGCCGGGCCCTCTATTTCAGCCGCAGCCCGATCCCCCACCCCCGCCAGTGGGACGACGCGCTCCTCCTGGCCGAACCGCCCCATTTATAACAGCACAAAGGCCGCAAAGCCTACCCCCGCCAGTTACACCACAGCCATGCCGAGATTCCCCAGTCCGACCTCGAAAAAACCGAAAAGCTCGAGCAACTCCGCGTCCTCCAGTCCGGCCACCCCATCCTCGTCGGCGTCGTCCACGACCCCACCTTCGGCATCGACACCCCCGAGGACTACCGGGCCTTTGTCGACCGATGCGGGGGCACCGGGTGACACTGGCTCGGCCAGTGACACCCTGCCGCAGACTCATCGCACGGCAGAAGGACCACTACCATGCAAAAGCCTGCCTCTAGACAACCCGATGTCTCCAGTACCAAGCATCTTGCTCGCGCTGAGCCGACGCGGCTTGCGACCACCACCTGCCGTGCCATCTTGGCGTGCCTGCTTGCCGCCTGCTTCGTCCTCCGGCCGGATATCGCCTCAGCCGCCCAGCAGAGCAGTCCCGTCAAGCCCGCCGACACGTCCAGCCCGCGGGCAACTCTGAAGAGCTTCATCGATGCCTGTAACGAAGTCCATAAGCTCACACAGGAAGTGCGCTACTTCGATCGGCGTTCACCGGAGCATCGTCCCCCGGCAAGACGGATCCTGGATTGCCTCGACGATAGCGAACTCCCGGATTACGCTCGCGACGACGTCGCCTCCGAGGCGGCAGTCTGTCTGAAGGAAATCCTGGATCGCATCGAGCTCCCACCGGACGAAGAGATCCCCGACACCGAAGCCATTGAAGCTGCCGGTGGACTCGAAAAGCTGTCCCGATGGCAGATTCCGGGCAGCCGACTCACCATCGCCCGGGTCCAGGAAGGACCACGTAAGCATGAGTACCTCTTCACGCCCGGAACCGTGGGACGCGCCGTCGAGTATTACCAAGATGTCAAGGACTTGCCGTATCGCACCACGGGACCCGAAGTATCCAAGGGCTTCTATCGCTGGTATGTCTCCGCGCCTGGCCATCCGGCCGTGGCCGCACTCGTCGATCGGCTCCCCGAGTGGACCCGCGAGCAGAAGTTCGCCCTGGCAGTCTGGCAATGGGCCGGCCTTCTTCTTACGCTGCCGATCGCAGTCTTTCTCATGGCGGCGGCCTACTGGCTCCAACGATCGATCGCCGGACGATTCCGAGAAAAACACGCCTTCCGATACTCCCTCACGATCCTCTTCCCAATCGGCTCTATGCTGATCCCGTTGGCCTTCAAGCACTTCGCACGGCACTATCTGACTTTGCGGGGCACGCCGCTTTACGTCCTGAGTTTCTCCACCAACCTGGCCACCCTGCTGGCGGCACTCGTCGTGATTTTCGCAGCAAGTAACAGGATCGCCGAGATCGTCATTGCGTCTCCCCGAATCCACCCCCAGGGGCTCGACGCCCAGCTAATCCGTATCGTCTCCAAACTGCTCAGCCTGGTCGCATCGGTGATCATTTTTCTCGAAGGAGGACGGTACCTCGGCATTCCCGTCACCACGCTCCTGGCCAGCGCCGGAGTCGGCGGCCTGGCCGTCGCCCTGGCGGCCCAAGACACGCTCAAGGCCCTATTCGGCACCGTAACGCTGATGGCCGACAAGCCCTTTCGCATCGGCGAGCGGATCATCTTCCAGAAGTACGACGGTGTGGTTGAGGACATCGGCTTGCGCTCCACAAGGATGCGTCTCCTTACAGGACACCAGGCCACGATCCCAAACGATGAACTGGCCCGTAGCGACATAGAAAACGTCGGGCGCCGACCGCACATCCGCAGAATCGCCGATCTCCACGTTCCCCTCGACACCCCCCGAGAGAAAATCGAAAAAGCCGTCGCCGTTGTCCGTGCCGCGCTCGAAAACCATGCGGGTATGGACCCCGAATTCCCGCCCCGCATCTACTTCAACGAGTTCAATCCGGATTCCTTCAACATTCGCCTGATCTACTGGTACAGCCCGCCCAACTACTGGGACTTCCTCGAGTTCAGTCAACAACTGAATATCCGGATCTGTCGCGCGTTCGAGGAGCAACGCATCCAATTCTCGCTGCCCCTCCGGGTTTCCCATACGTCCGTCGACAGCCAAGAGAGGCCCATTCAGGTGAAACTGGTCGAACGGCGCGGCGCGGCCTCAAAGTCATGAAAAGGGGGCCACCCGGCCATTGTCCAACGACATGCCGACCCTCACTCGGTCTGCGAACCACGCGGGCCGTAGTGCGGTGGGGCAGCATCCAACTCGTGGCAGCCCAGGTCCGGGGCGCTGCCCGTGTAGCCGCCGCCCAGGTTCGCCAGCACGCAGCCGCGATCGACGCCCGCGGCGGCCGGTTTCAGGCGAAGATCCCACCGCTCGGGCCGGCAACGAACTCCGCGCTTCGGGGGACTCGCCTCGACGAAGATGTTGTAGTCCACCATCACGCCGTGGGCCTCGTGACCGGTCCCCGCGGTGAACTCCGCCAGGCTCTCGTAGCTGCTCTGCCTCTTGCCGTCGTACCAGAGGATGAACCTTCCCGGGCCGTTGCGGCGGTAGCCGTTGTAGTCCAGCGTCGAATAGGGCGTGATCGTGCCGGTGCTGATCGCCCGTAGGTTGGGTACGTTACCCTTTTCGTCCGGCTGCGGGTCGCCGCCGAGGATCAGGTTGTTGCGGAAGTGTCCGTTCTGCCAGCGGTTGAAGGAGCAAAACCCCTCGCCGGCCGAGCAGCACGTATTGTGGTACACCTCAAGACCGGTGCAGTAGTTGTGCAGCTTGAAGCTCAGCGCGGTCACTCCGTAGACCTCGTTGCGCACCAGGTAGATCGGCCCCCCGTAGCTCGGCTGCACCGAAAGGCCCGTGTGGGCGTTGTAGCAGCGGTTCCGCCAAACGCGGATGTTGTGGCAGCCGTAGTCGGTCTCCAGGCAGTCGTCCTGGGCGAACGAGAGGTCGTTGCCGTAGAAGTCGATGGCCACGCAGTGCCGCTTGGGATCTTCGACCGGAATCCCGAAATTGGCGATCGCCAACGCGTCGCTGAACCTCCGGATGCGGTTGTAGCAGACGACGTGCCCCCGGCCGTAGACGTTGATGCCTGTGTGGGAGGGCTCCATGTACTTATTGCCTCCCGGGCGGGGATACCAGGTGGGATTGATGCCCACCAACTCGTTGTCCGCAAGGTGCCAGTCCCGCGAGTTCTCCGAGTAGGTGAAGATCCCGGTGATAACGTCGCGGATCTTGCACCGGCGGACCACCAGCCCGACCGCCCCCGCCTGGCCCTTCTTCCCGGCGCGCAAGGCCGTGCGGGCGTGGCGGAGCGTAAGCCCTTCCAGGTGGACGTGCTCGGCCCCGTCGAGATCGAGCAGGTCGGCCCCGTGGCCGGTGCCCTCGAGGATCGCCTCGCCGTCGCCGGCCGCCCGCAACACGATCGGCCGGTCCGCCGTGCCCCTAAGCGGCGCAGCGAAGCGGCCCCGGTACACCCCCGCGTGCAACAACAAGATATCCCCCGGCCGCGCGGCCTTAAGCGCCGCTTCCAGCCCGCGCACGGCGCCCTCCGGCCGCGAGCCTTCGTAATCAGCCGGATACACGTGTCGCTTCGGGCCATCCTTCCACACCTCCGGTACGCGGCGTGTGGAGACGGTCAACAGCTTCTCCGACGGCGCGCCTCCGTCCGGGTCGTCCATCGTCAGGCGGACCTCGTAAGCGGTGCCGGGCTTCAGAAACATCACGCTGCCTGCAAACAGGTTACCCGTCCGATACGGCCCATAATCCTGGTTGGCCACCTCGTGATGCACCCGCAGCATCGGCATCGCCTCCCGCCACCGTTTTTCACCCGCCTCGCGGTACGCCACCCGCACCGACGCATTGCGGTTGCTGTCGCCGGTGATGTACCAGCGAAACCCCAGACACTCCAGCGTCGGCGGATCGACGATCACCTCCCCCGCCGCCCAACTCGTCGTCGGCAAAGCGCCCTCACC
>CAZUAM010000068.1:0-16932 GCA_964618095.1 uncultured Planctomycetaceae bacterium
GAACGGATATCAGCCGGCCGTCCTCGAGTTCAAGCCGGTATAGCGAGAGCCTCTCCAGGTCCTCGTCGGAAGATTCTGCCAGCAAGGCGTCGATCAGCTCCAGGCTGTGGGTGGTCAGGATCACCTGGATATCCCGCCGAACAGCACCTAGAACAGCCCGCATAGTCTGACGGATCGCGCCGGGATGTTGATGTACCTCAGGCTCCTCCAGGAGGGTTGTTCCTTGAGGCTGCGTGGCGAGTTCGAGGCACAGGCGGACGAGCGAATGAATCCCGTCACCCGCCAAGGCAGTCGGGACGCCGTGGTCTCCGTAATCACAGTAGAGCACCGCACGGCCCGATTCTGAACCGAGGCTGAGGCTCTTGAGTGTTGGGACGACGTGTCGAAGGATCCCATGCACTTGATTGAGTTGCCCTTGGTCAAGGGCCTGAGTATACAGGCGATCCAGTTCCGGTTCAGGGCCCCCGTGAGCTCCGACAAGGCGCACCTCGGCAAGGCGTTCATCGGGAACCAGATCGCTGCCTCCCGACTCCGACACGCGATCTTGCGAGTGACTCAAGATCACCCGGGATTTGTCATTCTGTTGATCTGTTACCTCAGCTTTGACGGCATCAGGAGCGGGATCCAACAACCTGCAGCGCCGCTCTTCGCCGTTCGTGGTGACGCCGATGTCACACGGACCTTGGAAACCTCTACGCCACAACAACCAGGGCATGCGTTGCTTTACGCCGGGGTGTCTTAGCACGGTTTGCTCCACGGCCCTGCAAATGGACCGACTCGCGCCGATCAACATCGCATCCAGCGCCGAACTCTTTCCCGATGCGTTCGGCCCCACCAGCACCACCAGCGGCGTCAGTTCTTCAAGCTTCCCTTCGCGGATTCCGCGGAAACGCGTGATTTCAATTGAGCTGATCACGGTGCAGCTCCCTGTGGTCTGGTGAAACGGGACGGACTGTTCCGACTGACAATCGGCAGCCATCCCGGAGACTATCGACACCTACTCTTGAAAGATACCACGAACCCCCTGACCCGCCAAGCCGGGCCAGGACACCGCCGAGCCCCCCGTGCCCACTCTACCACGTCGGGGACCCGAGCCTTAGAATAGGCGTCCGGGGAAGGCGCTGCTCACGGAAGGAATTCTCCGAGGACCCGATCCGGTGAACCCCCTTCGGCTGGTATTTGTCACACCGCGGTTCTGGCCCCTGATCGGCGGCAGCCAGAAGGTGATGGCCAACCTGGCCGTCGAGCTGGCCGGCCGGGGCTGTGGGGTGACGATCCTGACGGCCAGGTGGCGGCCCAATTGGCCGGAGCGGATCACCTTTCACGAAGTGCCGGTGGTCCGCCTGCCGGCTCCCGCCGTCCCATCGGTGGGGCATCAAAGATGTCCCACCGCGCGGTGGGCGGGTATGGCATCCGCACATACCCCCCACCGCCGGGCAGGCTGGAGGACCGTTCGCTACATGCGGTCGCTGGCCCGGTGGCTCAGGCAGAACCAAGACGGCTACGACCTGGTCTACGTATCGACGCTAAAGCACGAGGCCTATGCGGCCCTGCGAGCCGTCGGCGGACGCGTGCCGGTCGTATTGCGGGCCGAGAAGGCAGGACGCCACGGCGATTGTCTCTGGCAACTGGAGGCCGGTTGCGGCCGGCGGATCAAGGAGCAATGTATGAAGGCGGCGGCATTTGTGGGACCGAGTCGGGCCATCGAGCGGGAGTTGCAGGCGGCCGGCTATCCCCGCCCGCGGATCCATTACCTGCCCGACGGCGTCCCCGTCCCCCCGCCCCGCTTGCCCACGGCCAAGGCCGCTGCCCGGGCGGTGCTCGGCGCCACCCACGCGGCGTTGGAGATGCCACACTGGGCACCCTTGGTCCTGTATACCGGCCCCTTGCACCCGCGCAACGGACTGAAGCACCTCGTGGCCGCCTGGGGACCGATCCACACCCGCTGGCCCCACGCCCGGCTGTGGCTGGCCGGCAACGGTCCCGATCGGGCGGCCCTCAGGGGGCAGATCGAGGCCATGAACCTGACCCATCGGGTCGTGCTGGTCGGGGTGTTCGACACGGTCGACGAGCTGCTTTCGGCGGCCGACCTGTTCGTCGCGCCTTCGCTGGAAGGGGGCGGGGGCCTGTCGCTGCTGGAGGCCATGGCCGCCGGGCTGCCGATTGTCGCCGCCGACACGGCGGGCAATCGGGCGGTGCTCTGCGACGCTCGCGAGGGGCTGCTGGTGCCGGCGGCCGACGGCGGGGCCGTCTCTGCCGCCATCGCCCGGCTGTTTGACGAGCCCGACCTGGCCACACGACTGGGTGCAGCCGCCCGAGATCGCGCCACCGCCGAGTTCTCTCTTGCAAAGATGGCCGACGCCCACGTAACATTGTTTGAGCGTCTCGTTGATCCAAACGTCCGTACGACCGGGCAGGAAAGGCGGGAAAAGGGAACGGTCCCCTTTTCCTAGGGCACTGCCCCTTTTGCCCTGCCCCCCTTTTGCCGTCCGTAACTGTTTAGCCATCTGAAGTGAAGTGTAAGGAGAGGGAAAATGAAAAAGGGGGGAAAGGGTAAGTGAGCAATTTCTAAGCTGGACAAAGCCGTAGTCACATCAGTTTGCCTTTCCCATTTTTCCCCTTTCCCCTTTTTCCTCATTACACATTGGCCACTTCACTCGGCTGAAGTGTTACTGCCCTCCTTTCCAGGTGAAATCCCGGGACGATCCGTGAGAAAACGAATCCTGCAAATTATCCCCACGCTGGACCAGGCCGGGGCGGAAAAACAGATGAGTCTCTTGGCCCGGGGGCTGCCCCGCGACGAGTTCGAGTTGCACGTGTGTGCCTTGACCCGCGGCGGCCCGCTGTTGTCCGACCTGGTCGAGGCCCGGATTCCGGTCACCGTAATCGGCAAGCGCTGGCGGCTCGATCCTCGGGCCTGGTGGCAGCTCCAGCGCCACGTGGCCGCCCTGCGGCCCGACTTGATCCACACCTGGATGTTTGCGGCCAACACGTACGGCCACGTCGCGGCGAAGGTCGGCCGGGTCGGCTGCCAGGTCGCCAGCCAGCGATGCGTCGACCCCTGGAAAGGAGGCAGCCAGTTGACCGTCGACCGCTACATCGCCCGGCGCTGCTCCCGGGTCGTGGTCAACAGCCCGGGGGTACGCGACTTCTACGTGCAACACGGTCTGCCGGCCGAGAAGATCCGCGTGATTGAAAACGGCGTGGCCGCCGCCGATCCGACCGGCACCACCCGCCGCCAATTGCTAGCCGAACTGGAACTACCGGCCGGCAGCCGCCTGGTGGGGCTGATCGGCCGGCTCTGGCCCCAGAAGCGCGTCAAGGACGCGATCTGGGCGGCCGACCTGCTGAAGGTGATCCGCGACGACGTCCACCTGCTGGTGATCGGCGACGGCCCGCACCGCCACCGCCTCCGCAGGTTCCGCGACCAGGCACGGATCCGCGACAAGGTCCATTTCCTCGGCCACCGCGGCGACGTCCCCCGCTTGATGCCCCACCTCGACGTCCTCTGGTCCACCAGCGGCTACGAGGGCCAATCCAACGCCGTCCTGGAGGCCATGGCGGCCGGCGTTCCGGTGGTAGCCACCGACATTCCGGGCACCCGCGACCTGGTGCTGCCCGAGAGCACCGGCTACCTGGTCCCCGTCGGCGACCGCGCCGGTTTTGCCCGCTGCACCGACGTGCTGCTGGACGACGCCCAATTGGCCAGGCGTCTGGGCCAGGCCGGGCGCCGGCGGGTGCAACGTGACTTCGGCGTCGAAAAAATGATCCGCCGCCACGCTGAGCTGTATCGGGAGTTGTTGGGGTAAGGGGCATCGTTTGGCCGCCGTGTCCCGATGTGCTTGGACGGGCAGTCTGGCGCAATCGATCCCGGGGCGTCGGGCAGGTTGCTCGTCGTATGGATCGCCGTCGCACACGCCTCACACACTGAGCCGCTTCGGACATCAGTCTTTCAGCTTGAACAACCGCGACAGCGCATCCAGCAACACGTGCGGGATCCCGTGGCGCGATTCGTCGCGGAGCGATTCCAGCGGCGGGTGCAGCAGCTTGTTCAGCAGCCGGTCGAACGAGTAGCGGATCTCCTGGCGGGACTTCTCGTCCAACTCCGGGAGTTTGCCGAGCAGCCGCTTCAGCTCTTCTTCCTTCGGTCTCTGCCAGCCCTGTTTGAGCTGCCGGATCACCGGGCCGGTGGCCCGGTGGTGCAGCTCGGCCATGAACCGGCCCGTCTCCTGCTCGACGATCTGCATCGCCGCCGGCAACTCCTTGTCGCGCTGCTGGCGGTTCCTCTCGCAGGCGGCCTGGAGGTCGTCGACCGAGTAGAGGTAGACGTCCGTCCGGTCGCCGATGGCCGGGTCGAAGTCGCGCGGCACGGCCAGGTCCAGGATGAACAGCGGCCGCCCGGAACGCGGCCGCTCAATCCGCTCGAACTGCCGCAGGTCGACCACCGCCTCGCCGGACCCGGTGGTGCTAATCACCAGATCGGCCGTGGCCAGCACGTCGCCGAGCTGCTTCCAGGCGACCGCCCGCCCGCGCCACCTGCGGGCCAGCTCGCCGGCACGCTCCAAGTTCCGGTTGACCACGGTGATCTGTCGGGCCCCTTCGTCCTGGAGGTACCGCAGTGTCTCCTCGGCCATCTCGCCGGCGCCGATCACCACCGTATGCTTGTCGTCGAAGCGCTCGAAGATCTGCTGGGCGAAGTCGGCCACGGCCACGCTGGGAATGCTCACGCGCCGCTGGTGGATCGCCGTCTCGGCTGCCACCCGCCGGGCCACCCGAATCGCCGCCCGGAAGGCCGAGTGCATCAGCGGCCCGGTGTTGTCCCGCCCGGCGGCCAACTGATAGGCCTGCTTGACCTGGGAGAGGATCTGCGACTCGCCCACCACCATGCTGTCCAGACTACAGGCCACGGTGAACAAGTGGCGGACCGCCCCCTCGCCCTGGTGCTGGTAGAGATACCCCGAGACCTCCGCCGGATCGAGTTCGTGGAATCGGGCCAGGAAGGCGGCCACCTGCTCGCGGGCCGGCGGGGCCGCGTTCTCGGTGGCCGCGTAGACCTCCACCCGGTTGCAGGTGGAAAGCAACACCGCCTCCACCTTGGGAAACACCCGCCGCCAGCGGTCCAACGCCTCCGAGGCCTGCTCCGGGCTGAAGGCCAGCCGCTCACGCACCGAGATCGACGTGCCGTGATGGCTACAGCCGACGACCTGCACGTTCATGCGGGACCTCCGGGGGGAGAGGTCCCAGGGGTGAGGGGCCAGCGGCGAGGGATTGGTGTCTTGCGCCGGGAGTTCTGCGCCAACTGCGCGAGTGCTTGACGCAGCCGACTGTCATGGCTGCGTTTAGCGGGCGGGCTTGCCCGCCGTTCTGCTCCATCCGCGGCCCGCGCTGGCCAACAGAGCCCAGAGGTCACGGGCCAGGGCCCAAGGATCAGGGGCCAGGGATCGAGGGTCAGCGAGGAAGGATCGGGGGCTCCGGGATGTTCGGTCCCACGCCAGGCCCTTCCCCCTTCCGCCTTCCCCCTTCCGCCTTCCTCTCCTCCCCCGTGCTGCCCGCCCAGAAATACACCCAACGCGATCACCAGAAAGACGAAGCTCACAACGGTCAGGTAGGCGACCTTGCGGCCCTCCCGGGCGGGCCTGTACAGGGCGCCGACGATCACGGCCACCAGCAGCCAGCCGAACATCGCCGTGGTGCTGAAGACGATCGGATCGCCCCAGGACAGCTCGGCGGAACGCATCCGACTGAGGATGATCCCCGAAAGGACTCCCACGCCCAACATCAGCACCGAGACCACGATCGCCCGGCCGTTGGTCCGCTGGAGCCATTCCAGGCTGGGCAGCCGCAGGCCGCGGACGGGCGGCCGCTTGTGCTTCAATCGCCGGGCCTGGCCCAGGTACATCAGCCCGGCGGCAAAACCCATCAACACCGACACCGCAGCCAGCAGGATCGACGTGCCGTGGATGATGCCCCACACCCGCCAGGCGTCTGCCCGGGCGATCGAGTCCGTTTCGGCGAAAAAGCGGCCCGTGGCGATCAAGCCCAGCACCAGCGGGAGCAGGAACAGGCCGAAGGCGGCCCGTGGGTGGTAGTAGACCAGGTACAGGTAGCAGACGACCAGGACCCAGGCGGCCAGCATGTACCAGTGCTGTTTGCCCGACAGAGGCGGCGCGCCGCGGCTGAGGGCCTCGACGGCCTCGTAGTAAAGGAACGCCGAGTGGGCGACCAGCCCGGCCCCGGCGAACCCCAGCATCACGGCCCCGCGCACCCCGCTGCGAAACAGCAAGCGCGAGACCTCCAAGGCCAGCGCCACCGCGTAGCTGCCGGCGAAACAGATGATACCCACACCCGATAGCATCAAACCGCCTACAACCCTTTTTCAGCAGGCTCCCAATGGACACCCCACCCCGGCCGCCCAACGTATTATACCAAACGGCAGCCCGCTTGGACGGGGCCCGCGGTCCGGTGCTCAAAAGAGCGGCCGAATGCGATCCTCGACCTCGTCGGCAAACGGGGCAAAACCAAGTGGGCAGCGCGCCCGCGGCGCCTGCATGTCGTTCATCTCCCGGGCGATATCGTCCTTCTGCTTCGTGGCCAGATCCTTCTTCCCGGAACCGCTGATCCTGGCCAACTCGGTCTTTGGATTCTCTTTCCCGTCCCGGCACGGTGCGGGTAACTCTTCGGGCTTGTCTGGAACCGCGGGAACGGTCGCCAAATCCATGGCTCGCTGGATTGCCGAGGCATCGGCCAACAGCCAACTTTCGATGCAAGGGTGTGCAACACCAATCGCCATCGGCAAGTTCGATGGTCCCTGATCGCGCCCCTTGGCGAGTGTGTCGATTCTCACCTTCAACTCACCTTCGGAATCCTCAACGAACACCGCGGCATGGGACCTGTTGTAGCTCGCTTGGCGTCTGGCGAACCTCACCTTTTGCCACAGTCCCTTGCCTGTGCCCCTCTGCTGAAGAAAGGGAAGGCCATAACGCTTGACCAGCATCCGATCCGGCTGGCCGCACAAGGTGTGGACTAAGATGGGCACCACGCCACGGGCGGGAGGCTGGGGTCTGGGATCGTGCCCCACGTCGGTCTTGCCCTCGCCGAAGATTTCAACCACCACGTTGTGTTCAGGGCTCACCAAACAGATCCTCCTCGCTCAAGTTGTACCACAGCTCGCCAAGATAGAAGCCGCCCTCCATGCGTTCGTGGATCTTCGGCGCGTCCCGCAGCGGCCGCGCCCGAACCGGTCCGTCCGGATCATCCGGTGGTCGGCTCAGGAACGTCACCTGTTCAGGCTCGAAGAAGCTCAGCACATACGGAGAATGCGTCGACATGATGATCTGCGGGAAGCGCACACCCTCTGTCCGAACCACCAACTCCTTCAGCACTCTGATCACTTCCCCGAGCCGTTTCGGATAGATGCCGTTCTCCGGTTCCTCGATTAGCAGCAGATTCGGGGGATTGGGCATATAAGCGAGCGCGAGAAAGCCAAGGAATAGAATTGCCCCGTCAGATGCTTGCTGCGCCCGAACCGATTGCCCATCGTGTGTATTGAAGTAGATTCCTTCTCCGATGCCCATATCCCAATTGGCCAGATAATCCTTCCAGGGCTGTCTCTTGAAGGCGTTCTCCGACTCGGTTCGCACTCGCTCGAACTGCTTGAAGAAACCACAGAAGTCTCTGCTTAGACGAGTAAATCGTTCGGCGTTGTCCTTAAGAATGTCTGTCAGCAAGGTCGCCAGGCCGAATCCGTCAGCATCCAAGCGGAATTTTCGATGGATATCGGTAGCAGCTGGAATGGCCAAAGCCTTTGGGGCAAATGAATGTTTGTGAACACGCTTCAACAAACTTGAGATCGCTTTCAAGCGAGCAGGATTAACACGCGGAGGCGCCCCACGATTGAACTGACAGAGCCCCGTCTCTTCATGCGCTCTGACGCGCGCGAGAAGAGTCTCTCTCTCTGTATCTACTTCCATCCAATCGCTCGGAGTCGTGCACTTATTCTTTGTTTCTAGTGGCGCGAAATCTGCCGGGAAGCCGTATCGAAGGACGGGAAACGACGTCGTCGCCTCTTCGCCTTCATACGCCCGCCATTCGCCATGCAACTCGATCTGCGGTTCCGGGTTTCGGTGAAACACCAGGTCACGTCCATGCCAAGGCCACGGGAATACTTGGGACAACGGTTTCTCGGAACTCGCGAAGAACGCGTCCATCGCCTCGAGCAGGCTTGTCTTCCCGGCGTCGTTCTCGCCGATCAGGACGTGGATGGGTGTGAGCGGGATCTCGATCTCGCCCAGGCACTTGTAGTTCTTTACGCCAAAGCGGCTCAGAAACATCGTGGTCTCCTTGTGACGGGCATTTCGTCACGGATTGGGGAAACTGTCGCCGACGGCCGAGGCAGACCTTCCCTGACAGCTCACAATCACTCAGAATCCTACGCCACCACCCCCGAGTGGCACAAGGGGCCCTTTGTGCCGTTCCGCAATTCCGCCTTCCCCCTTCCCCCTTCCGCCTTCCCCCTTCCGCCTTCCGCCCTACTTCTCCAGCCCGTACTGCTTGAGCTTCTTGTGCAGCGTGTTGCGGTTGATACCCAGTCGGGCGGCGGCCTTGGTCTGGACGCCCTCGCAGGCGGCCATCACCTGGACGATCAACTCCCGCTCCACGCGGTTGACGATCGCCGCGTGGAGGTCGTCGGCCTGGGGGCCGGCGCTGGTGATCCCCTGTTCGACCAACTCCGAGGCCAGCGACGAGGGATCCATGCTGCGATACCGTCCCACGCGGTGAGGCTTCCCGCCCAGGACCGCCTCGGGCAGCAGCTCGCAGGTCAGCTCCTCGCCGGGCGCAAGCACCACGGCCCGCTCGACGTAGTTCTGCAACTGGCCGACGTTGCCCGGCCAGTCGTACGCCCGCAGCAGGTCGACGGCCTCTTGCCGGGGGCGCAACACGGGGCGATCGTTCTGCCGGCCGTAGATCTTCAGGAAGTGGGCGACCAGCTCGGCGATGTCCTCGCGGCGCTGGCGCAGCGGGGGCAGGCAAATCGTGACCACGCCGAGCCGGTAGTAGAGGTCCTCGCGAAACCGCCCGGCCTCGACTTCTTCCAGCAGGTCGCGGCTGCTGGCGGCGATCACCCGGGCCTCGACGCGGATGGTCCGCGTATCGCCCAGCCGCTCGAACTCGTGCTCCCGGAGTACCCGCAGCAGCCTTACTTGCAGCCTGGGCGCGACGGCGTCGATTTCGTCGAGGAAGACGGTGCCCCCCTGTGTGGCCTCGAAGCGGCCGGTGCGGCCGTCGATGGCCCCGGTCGGCGAGCCCCGGGCGTCTCCGAACAGTTCACTCTCCAGGAGCTTCTCCCTAAGCCCGGCGCAGTTGACACGCACGAAGGGGCCGCTGCTACGGGGGCTCAACTGGTGGACCGCCCGGGCTATCAGCTCCTTGCCTGTGCCCGTCTCGCCCAACAGCAGCACCGAGGCGTCGCAGCGGGCCACCTGGCGGGTGAGCCGGTAGACCTCCTGCATCGCCGGCCCGGAGCCGATCAATTCCGGGATCGGCGGCCCGGTTTCGCGCGATGCGGCGGTGAGAGTGCCCTGCTGGTCGGTCATTTCCATTCTTGGCCTTCCGCCGTTGGCGGAGCGGCCCGCAAGCGGGCCCGCTAAACGCCCTGAATAGCGGCTTCTCCTTTAGGCTTTCCGCCTTCCGCCTTCCCCCTTCCGCCTTCCGCCTTCCGCCTTCCCCCTTCCGCCTTCCCCCTTCCGCCTTCCGCCTTCCCCCTTCCGCCGTCCCCTTTGACCTGCACGGGTTGGGCGGGGGCCTCGATGCAGTCGAGGATCAGTCCCAGAATCCGCTGGGTCGGCTGGTCCAGCTTCTCGCTCTGGTTGTACCGGTCGTATTGGCGGAGGATCTGCCGGCTGGTCAAGAGGATGCCGCTGGCCTCGATGTTGCGCCGGAAGGCCTTGACCGCCGCCCGGCGAGCCTCCAGCGGCTGGGTCCAACGGCTGGCCAGCTCGACCAGCGCCTGCTGGCTTTCCACGCTGCCCAGGTTTCCCAGCACCGCCGCCGCCTTGCTGCCCAGCCCGGGTGTGTACAAGGCCGCAAGTACGGCATCCTGCGTGCCGTGCACATCGTACAGCTTGTACCCCGGGCCGCTGAGTTCGAGCAGGCGGTCCAGGGCCTCGGCGGCCTGGCGCTGCCGCTCGGCATGGTCGACAAATGCCCGCGGCCCCAGGCCCGTCAACTGCTCCATCTGCCACGCGAACGACTCGTCGCTGTGGGGACGGGAGAAGGCCAATGCCAACCGGTCGCGCCGGGCAACACGCCTCGCCCGCTGGAGGAAACCAGCCCTGGCAATCAGGCCCACCCGCAGCGTCGCGCTCCGGCAGTCGTGGCGAAGCTGCTGGAGCAGCAAATCGATCGTTGGCCGTTCGATGGCCGCATCGATCAGGGCCAGCTCGTAGTCGGGCGAGGCGACCGCCAGGCGGACCAACTCGCGTCCGGTCAGTGCGGTGTCGACCTCGAATCCGCTGGCGGCCAGCATCCCGGCAAGCCGCCGGGAGTCCTCGGTGCTCGGCCCGGCCACCAGTGCCCGTCGCGTGCCGCCCGAGGCCGCGAAGAACCCCAGCGACTGCGGGATGTAACTGGAGCCGGGAAACGGCCCCGCCGGTTGCAGTCGGATCACCGCGTCGGTGGCCGCCATCCGCAGCCGCCGGTCCGCGTGCCGCGTGGCCCGGACCAGCGCAGAGGGCTGGGCACCCTGTCGGAGCAGCTCCTCGGCCGTGCCGATGCGACCCAGAATGCGAGCCGCCGCCGTGGCCGCCGGCACGTGGTCGCCGGCAACGGCGTACTGCAAGAGATCCTCGATCACCCCGGCACCCAAACCGGCGGCTTCCGCCAGGGCCGTCCCTTTGCCGTCCGGCAGGGGCTTGTCCGGGCCCGCCTCGTTCGCCGCCGCCTCCAACATCGTGGCCAGGTAGAGCAGCCGAATCTGCCGATCTTCCCCGGCCAGGGCATAGGCGTCGCGGGCCAGTCGAGCGGCCGTCGCGCAGGCAGCCTCGTCGGCCAGATAGCTCTTCGCTACGCATTGCTTTTTGCCTTCGTCCCAACGCCACAGTTGCACCCGGCCGGCGACGTCCTCCTTCATCGGCTGCTTTCGGTCGAAGTGGGCCTTGGCCTGCTCGGTCAACAGCCGGAGCGCCTCGCGCCTGGTGGGCGTGCGGCCGGCCAATGCCCTCAGCGCAGCACCCGCGACGGCACGGACCGCCGGCTCGCTGGTCTCCAAGCTGTACGGCCTGAGCAGGTAGATCACGGCCTGCCCGGCCTCGATTTGTGCCAGGATGGGGATCGCCTGGGCAACGAGCTTCGGGTCGGACGCCTCCAGCAGGCCGAGCAACGGACCGGCGGCGTCGGAGCGCATCTCCGCCAATACCGTCCGGACAGCGGCATGCTCGTCGGCCCGGTCCGGGTCGGCCAGGACACTCACCAGCGGTCCCACGGCCGCGGAGCGGGCCTGCCCAAGGCCCGTCAACGCCCGCAGTCGCACCTCGGGCGACGGGTCTTGGAGCTGCCCGATCAGTTCGGCGATCCGGGCGGGATCTTTGAGCGATCGATTGACCACCTCGAGGATTGCATCGGCCAGTTGTTCTGCCTCGGGCTGCATCTCCTTTCGGGCGGCCATGCGGAGGAACGTAGACGAGCCGAACTGTTCGGCCAGGTCGGCCAACTGCCGGTCGCTGAGCTTTGCCTCGATCACCCGCTGGAGGAACTGCCTGCCCAGATCCGGCCTGCCCAGATTGGCCAGGGTCTTGGCCGCCCGGACCCACTCGGGCGGCGTGCGCGGATTGCCCCTAAGGACCGCCGCCACGGCCGGGTCCTTGGGCTTAGGTGGCTGCTGCTGGGCCGGCTCGGGCTGCGGGGCCGGCTCGGGCTCCTGATTCGGCTGCTGGGCCCAAACCGGCCCGGCGAGACCCATCGCCAGAATCGCGATCAACAGTAGGCTTACAATCCGGTTGCGGTTGTCCATGGTGTCTCTCGTCTCGGTTCTCGGCCTCATTCCAAACCGCCTGACCGGCGGCCGCTAAACTCGCTTGCCAATAGCCGGTGGACAACGTCCCGCGGGCCGACCCGGCAGGCCCCCGCTCCCGGCTATCGCAGCCGCTCCTTCCAACGCGCCACTTGTTCTCTCACCTGCTCGAGTCCCGTCGAACCGTAACTGGTCATCGCGGCCACCGCCTTCTCGACGCCCAGCACCTCGTAGACGCCCTGGTCCAGCTTCGGGTGCGCTTCCATGAACTCCTCCAGCGGAAGGTCCGACAGCCGCACGCCGCGGTCCAGCGCCTTGCGCACCAGCCGCCCGACCAGCCCGTGGGCGGTCCGCTGCGGCACGCCCCGCCGGATCAGATATTCCATCAGCGTGGTGGCGTCGAGATGCCCGCGATCGAGCCGCTCGGCAATCGCCCGGCGGTTTAGCTCCACTCCGGCCACCAGCGGCGCGGCCAGCCCCAGCGAGGCCTCGACCGTGTCGAACGCGTCGAACACCGGCGGCTTGTCCTCCTGCAAATCGCGGTTGTACGCCAGCGGCAACCCCTTCACCAGCACCAGCAAGGTTTGGAGGTTGCCGACCACCCGGGCGGTCTTGCCGCGGATCAGCTCCAGCACGTCGGGGTTGACCTTTTGCGGCATGATCGACGAGCCGGTGCAGAACGCCTGGGGCAGCTCGAGGAAGTTGAACTCGGTGGTCGACCAGAGGATCCACTCCTCGGCCCAGCCGCTCAGGTGTTCGGCAATCAGCACCAGCGCAAATACGAACTCCAGCAGGAAATCGCGGTCGCCGGCCGCATCCAGACTATTCGCTGCCACACCCTCAAACCCTAGCCGCTCGGCGACGTCCTGACGGTCAACGGGCAGACTGGTTCCGGCCAGAGCCGCGGCACCCAGCACCGACACGTTGGTCCGCCGCCGGCAGTCGGCCAGCCGCTCCCGGTCGCGCTGGAACTTCTCGCAATAGGCCAGCCAACAGTGCGGGGCCAGGACCGGCTGAGCCCGCCGCAGATGCGTGTAGCCGGGCAGGATCACCTCCGCGTCCGTCTCGCAGCGGCCGACAAACGCCCGTTGAAGCTCCACCAGCCGGTCGTCGATCCGGTCAATGCCCTCACGGACCCACAGCCGCATGTCGCAGGCGACCTGGTCGTTCCGGCTCCGGGCGGTATGGAGCTTCCGCCCCACGTCGCCGATCCGGTCGATCAACGCCCGCTCGATGTGCATGTGGATGTCTTCCAGTTCGCTGCTGAACTCGAACTGCCCCTGCTCAATCTCCTGGCGGATCTCCCCGAGCCCCTGCTCAATCTGTTGGCACTCCCCGTCGGAGATCAGCCCCACCTTGGCCAGCATCCGGGCGTGGGCCACCGAGGCGTCGATATCGTGCGCATACAGCCGGCGATCGAAGCTCACACTCTCGGTGAACTCCTCCACCCGGCGGTCCGTCGCCTCGTCAAACACACCGCCCCAAGGCTTCTCGGCCATGCCTAACCTTTCGGCACACTGCTCAGAGTACAAACAATCCCGTATGCTACACAGTACATGGCCGCCCGGGGGATGTCAACGAGCGGTCGTACCGGCGCGGGGGGTGGGGTGGCCGCGCCTCAGATCATTCAAAGGAGTTCCGCAGTGCGTGAGGCCGCGTAGCCTGGCAGCACGGTGCGCAGGCGGTTTTCTCCTTGTCTTAGCCGCCGCACGGGCCGCCGCAGATTACAGCCTGATTAGCTCCCGTGGGGGGTGTGGCGGTGCGCCGTAGAGGGCTTATTAGATCTTTAATTTACCTATTCACCCAATGGGTGAAAACATGTATTGACATGTTTCTGTGTGACGATATAATCAAGTGGGAGTCTGGCGATCGGACGCCAACAAGAGATTTGACGCATGGATGTTGAGTTTGCCAACCAAGAACTCGACCGGTTGGAGACCGACCTGGATTTCAATGCTGGGTTTTCCTCGGCAGTGGTCCGAGTGTACAGAAAGCGAATGCAGATGATTCGCGCTGCAGTAGACGAGCGGGCCTTCTACGCCATGCGTTCATTGCACTTTGAGAAGTTGAAAGGCGACCGTTCGCACCAACACTCAATCAGGCTCAATAAGCAATGGCGTCTTATTCTCGAGCTTAATAAACGTGGTCGTAACACCGTTGTTGTCATCGTTGACATTGAGGACTACCACTAGGAACGAAGGAGATGCGACATGACTCAGCGAATTCCCGCCGAAGTGTTCCCCCCGGGGGAGTTTATGCGGGAGGAACTGGACGAGCGCGGTTGGACGCAGGGAGACCTGGCGGACATTCTGGGCCGTCCGGTTCAGGTGGTCAGCGAGATCGTTTCTGCAAAAAAGGCGATTACGCCTGAAACGGCGCAGGGCCTCGGGGAAGCGTTCGGAACGGGGGCTGAACTATGGCTTAGTCTGGAGAGCACTTACCGGCTTTCCCTGACACGACGGGCTGACGGCAGCGTTTCCAGGCGAGCAAAGCTGTACGACAAGGCACCAATCAAGGCGATGACGAAACGGAAGTGGATTAGGCCCTCTGACGACCTTGATGACCTCGAACGACAGCTTGTCTCCTTCCTCAAGTTGCCTTCTATCGAGGACGAAGCGCGGCTGCCAATTGCGGCTCGCAAGTCTACCAGCTACGGCGAGACGACTCCCTCGGAAACGGCGTGGGGGTTTCGGGCCATGCAGTTGGCCGCTGGACTACGGGCAGCCACGTTTCGCAAAGCGGAGTTCATCAGAGGACTTGACGGATTGCGGCAGCTTGCCGCGCGTGAAGAAGACGTCCGAAACGTGCCCCATGCACTGGCAGACTTGGGGATTAGGTTTGTTGTTGTTGAGCACCTACCCAGGATGCGCTTAGACGGCGTAGCGTTCTGGCTTGATAAGCAGTCACCCGTCATTGCTGTATCGCTCAGGTACGATCGAATCGACTGGTTCTGGTTCACCTTGGGTCACGAACTCTGGCACATCAACAATGGTGATTGCTGGTTACTCGACAACGATCTAGTTGGCAATAAACGGGAGAGAACCGCTGACAAGCCAGACAGCGAGCGGCGGGCTGATCAGATGGCTGCGGAACTCCTTGTACCACGCGACGAGCTGGAGGACTTCATCGCGCGAGTGCGTCCCAGATACTCAAAGAGACGGATCATCCAGTTTGCTGAACGGATTGGCGTGCATCCAGGGATCGTAGTCGGGCAGCTCCAGTATAGGCAAGAAATAGGATACTCGCATAGTCGGGAAATGCTGGCGAAGGTACGCACGATGCTAACTGAGACGGCGTTGACCGACGGATGGGGCTGTTTCCCTGAGGTAGCAGCATAACGGATGAGTGCCCACGTTCAATTGTAAGGAGACGTATCGACATGCCGCAAACACTCGCGCGCAGCTTCAACCGTGCGCTGCTGGACGTAATTCCAGCGTACCGAGAGGCCGGAGAAAGGTGGCCGGCGACCGCCAGGGAACTTGCCGTTTTCGCGATCAATAACGGGCATTGGGACCCTCAGCCCTCGAAGCTTGTTTCACTTTGTACTCGAGACATCGCTAGGGCGATGCGGGAAGAGAGGCATGTGGACCCACAAGGGCGAACTGTTCGAACGATGCACGCGGCGAAGAGCACGCGAACGGATGACGACGGCTCGGAGACGCAGCTCTTGCTTTGGGACGATATTCGATCGGCAGATCGTGAGCACATGGAAGTCGCATTCCAGCAACGGCGTAGTCGGTTACTCAGCGGCTGCCAGCAATTGAAAATCGACGTCGACAGCTTCAATGAGAACAACGCATTGGATGAGCCGGTTCAAATGGTCTTCGATTTCACCAAAGACCTAGAGGAACTGGAACGGCCCGGCGAATACCCGCCGCGTAAGCCTCGGTAGCCATTCCTGGGGGCTGCCATCGTGTGTGCCTGCTTCTCGTCCTCCACTATTGTCTTTCTCTGTCACGAAGTCGGGACGCTTGGCGATCCTGACCCCCACCAGGAGCGATTCCAGCCGCTGGCTCGGCTCGCAGCCCCTTGAAAAACGCCCCCGCGGCGTGATAAAATCAGGGGATTTTGGACAGGGGCCGGTCCTCGGCCTTGCGGATGGGTGGCGCGGTTGGCTTGTCCAACCGTGACTGCCGCACTGCTGGACAAGCCAGCAGTGGCACGCGAGGACTCCCGCAATGGCGCCATACCACCTTCTAACGCAGGGATGCGCATCACGTGCCACGCCGCAACGATATCCGCAAGATTCTCCTGATTGGCTCCGGGCCGATTGTGATCGGGCAGGCCTGCGAGTTCGACTACTCGGGGACCCAGGCGTGCAAGGCCCTGCGGGAGGAGGGGTACCAGGTGGTGCTGATCAACTCCAACCCGGCCACCATTATGACCGACCCCGAGATGGCCGACCGGACCTACATCGAGCCGCTTTCCTGGGAGATGGCGGCCAAGGTGATCGAGGCCGAGCGGCCCGACGCCCTGCTGCCCACCCTGGGCGGTCAGACGGGGCTGAACCTGGCGATGGACCTCGACCGGCACGGTGTGCTCGGGAAGTACGGCGTGGAGATGATCGGGGCCACCGCCGAGGTGATTGCCAAGGCCGAGGAGCGGGACCGGTTCAAGGCCGCCATGGAGCGGATCGGCCTGGAGGTCTGCCGCGGCGAGACGGTCGGCAGCCTGGAGGAGGCCCGCCGTGCGATTGCCCAGATCGGCCTGCCCTGCGTGGTGCGGCCCAGCTTCACCCTGGGCGGCACCGGCTCCAGCGTGGCCTACAACCGCGGCGAGTTCGACCGGCTGGTATCCACCGGGCTGGAGCAATCGCCGATCCGCGAGGTCCTGCTCGAAGAGTCGGTCCTGGGCTGGAAAGAGTACGAAATGGAGGTGATGCGCGACGCGGACGACAACTGCGTGATCATCTGCTCGATCGAGAA
>CAZUAM010000069.1:0-16838 GCA_964618095.1 uncultured Planctomycetaceae bacterium
CAGCGGACGGCCAGGCCCGGGCCGGGGAACGGATGTCGCCAGACGATCTCCTCGGGCAGGCCCAGGGCCAGCCCCAGACTGCGGACCTCGTCCTTGAACAGGTCCCGAAGCGGCTCGATCAGCTCGAACTGGAGGTCCTCGGGCAGCCCGCCCACGTTGTGGTGCAGCTTGATCGTGGCGGCCGGGCCGTCGCGGGCGCCGCCGCTCTCGATCACGTCGGGGTAGAGGGTGCCCTGGGCGAGGAACCGGGCCCCTTCAATCCGGGCGGCCTCGTCGGCAAAGCACTCGATGAACGCATGGCCGATTCGCCGGCGTTTCTCTTGGGGGTCGATCACACCGGCCAGGGCCGCCAGAAACTTCTCCTCGGCCCGGACCACGTGCAGGTCGGTCTGGAAATGATCGCTGAACTCCTCGATGACCGATTCGGCCTCGCCTTTGCGCAGCAGGCCGTTGTCGACCAGGATGCAGGAGAGCCGGCTGCCGACGGCCTCCCAGAGCAGTGCGGCGACGACCGACGAATCGACCCCGCCCGAAAGCCCGCAAATCACCCGGTTCTCGCCAACCTGGTGGCGCATTCGGTCGATGGTCTCCCGGGCGAAATCGCCCAGCTTCCAGGTGCCGGAACACTTGCAGACGTCGCTGAGGAAGTTGCCCAGGATCTGGGTGCCCTGGGGCGTGTGGGTCACCTCGGGGTGGAATTGCAGGCCGTAGACCGGCAGGCTGCGGTGCCTGACCGCGGCGAAGGGGCAGGTGTCGGTGGCGGCCAGCGGCAGAAAGTCGGCGGAGACCTCGGCCACCTGGTCGCCGTGGCTCATCCAGACTTGGGTCTCCGGGGATACGCCGGCCAGCAGCGGGTCGGGGGCGACGATCCGGCAGCGGGCACGGCCATACTCCCGCGCCGGCGTGCCTTCCACCTTGCCGCCCAACGCCTCGCAGGCCAACTGCATGCCGTAGCAGATGCCCAGCACGGGCAGCCCCAGCCGGAAGATGCCCGGGTCGCACTTCGGGGCCCCCTCGTCGTAGACGCTCCGCGGCCCGCCGGAGAGAATGATCCCCATCGGGCCAAGCTGGCGGATTCGCTCGACGGGGAGGTCGTGGCGGATGATCTCGCAGTAGACCTCTTGCTGGCGGACGCGGCGGGCGATCAGTTGCGCGTACTGCGAGCCGAAATCGAGGACCAGCACCTTCTCGTCGGCAATCCGGCTCATCGGGTCCTCCCGGGGGAAAACGGGGCATTATAGAACCGGGCCGCCCGTCCGGCCAGTGGCCTGTGGCACTGAATCGAGGCTGTTCGGGAACTCGGATTCGTGGAAAGCCGCGACCAGTGGTCGCGGAATTCCGCCGCCACTGGCGGCGGCTTTACACGGCGAACTGGGGCATCGAAATCACGTGTTCGCGAGAGTTTCCCGCGACGCGTTGCGTCCCGGCTACAAGCCATTACTGCTGCGACAAACCACTGGTGGAGCGAAGGGCCCGGGAATTGCCCTTTCCCCCCAAAGGAATTGCCGCAACTCGTTTTCGCGCCGCGGGTTACGATTCCGGCCGTTGAAAGCTCGGGCGGGCCTGGTTATGATGGAGTTAGCCCTCATGGAAGGTGGAAGGACCCGTGTTTCTCAGCAGCAGTCCGCTGGCGTGCTCATCCTACTGACCAACGACGACGGAGTATATGCCCCCGGCTTGGCCGCGCTCGAACGCCAGTTGCGGCGCCTGGGCGAGCTCTGGGTGGTGGCTCCGGCGGCAGAGCAAAGCGGGGTGGGACACTCGATCACCTATCTGACGCCGCTGATCGTCAAGGAGGTCTTCCACGGCAAACGGCGCTGGGGCTGGGCGGTCGAGGGCAGCCCGGCCGATTGCGTCAAGCTGGGCATTACGGACCTCTGTCCCCGGCCGCCGGAGCTGATCGTCAGCGGGATCAACGGCGGGCTAAACGCGGGGATCAACGTGCTCTACTCGGGCACGGTGGCGGCGGCAATCGAAGGGGCGTTTTTCGGGATTACCAGTGTGGCGGTCTCGTTGGAGTACGACGAGCACGCCCAGTTCGACAAGGCCGCCCGGCTGGCACGCGAGATCATCCAGCAGGTCCTGGAAAAGAAGGGACCCGAGCCGCAACTGTACAACCTGAATATCCCCACGGCCGCCCTGGAGGGGACGCCCAAGGTGAGCATCGTGCCCATGGACGTCACCCGATACGGCGACAAATTCGAGAAGCGAACCGATCCCTGGGGTCGCGAGTACTATTGGCTGACGGGCGAACCGCCCACGGCAACCGAAGGAGAGGAGACCGACCTCTCGGCATTGGCCAAGGGCCAGGTGACGCTGACGCCGTTGGACTACAACATGACCAGAAAGTCGGTCCTGGCCCAGATGCAGCCGTGGCAGTTCCGCCTGGCCGAGGTTCGGTCGGAGGATGGTCCGGAGGACGAAGCCGGCTCGCGAAGGCCGGTGATCAGATCGGCACGAAAAATGCGGCAGGTGGTATCTGATCAACCTGACCAGTAGTCCGCCAGTCTTGAGTCGAGCGAATTATTGGAGTTTGCATACACTCACTTGCCGATAGCCGGTGGCTGACGGTCACTGGGCCGGCCCGGCAGGCAACGCCTGCCGGCCACATAGGAGATGTTCAGTTTTGCCACCCGGCAGCTAACAGGAGGGTGAGAAAATGCAACGGAACCTGACGGCGTTGATCCTGACGACGATCGTCATCGCCGGCTGCGGAGGCGACGATCCCTTCGACCCCGACAGGCCCCGCCGGGGGCCGGCCACCCAGTTGGGAGGGCAACTGGCGCCGGTCGATGAGCAGGGGCAGCCCGTGGGCGGTCAGCCGGCTCCCCCGCCGCCGCCATCCTCCGGGCAGCAATCGCAGAACGGGGGCGCACTGCCGCCACCGCCTCCTCCGCCGGGCGTGAACACGGTGCAAGAGGAAGCCCAACCGGGTGTGACCGGCAAAGGCCAGGACTACGGCGGCGGACTGATCACCACGCCGGTTGCCGCTTACTTTTCCACCGGGGAACGGATCGTCTTCAACATCCAGATCCCGCATACGCTGCGGAACTACACGGCCTTGCATGGCCCACCGAAAACGCACGAGGAGTTCATGGAGAAGGTCATCAAGGGTATCGCGCTGCCGGATCTGCCCGACGGCCACCGGTACGTCTTCGACCCGGAAAGGCAACAACTGATGGTGGAACACCCCAGGTAGGAACGTCGTGCAAGAGAAGCAGGAAAGGACGGGAAGGAACGCAGGCATTTTGACACCTTGAGGTCTCGGCGTTTGGGCACTTCGGCCGCGCGTCGAAACCACGCAAGCAACAGGTTTGACTCCCCATGAGACGGCACCTTGCTCTTGTGATCGCCGTGTCGGCGATCGCGCCGGTTTGTGCCACCCCCGCACAAGCCGAAAGTTGGCTCTTCAAGCCTTCCACGTTCAGCCATCACCCGGTGACGGGCGCCCGGGTCAACCAGTACGCCGCGAAGAAGCCCTCGTACGTACGTACGGATGGGACTTATCTGGAGAGCGGTTACCGGCACATGCGCTTCAACATCCGCGCCGGCGGCAGCGCCGACCGGCTGCACGTGGTACAGAGCTGGGGCGCAGGCGAAGCCATCCGGCCCTACGGCGAATGGCAATTTCCCTTCCGTGCCGGCGCCACGCCCTATGGCCCTTGGGGTAATCCGCGGGGACCGTGGACGATGCCGTACGACTCCTGGGTAAACCCCTACGGCCAGTGGAACCGCTATCCCTATCTCCCCTGGGGGCCCGGATCCGTCCGTCCGCCTGCCCCCGGGCACGGCCCTCCGGCTGCGACGCCGTATCAAGCGACGCCTCAACATCCGTCTGGGTATCCCTACTAAGGGCCAATCCCAGAACCCGACGCACGAGGAATGGGTGCCTGGGGTCGAGCGCAGCGAGCCCCCAGGAAGCGAGACCCTAGGGCGTCGCTGCGCTCCGCCGCCAGCCACCCCGATTCCGGTTCTGGGATAGGCTCTAAGGATCGGCCGACAAACAACTTGGGGAGCGTCCCGATTTTTGCGCAGCGAAAATGGGGCTGTTTCCTTCTGGAATCCTCCGGCGGGGCGTTTTCGAGCGGCTGCTTGGACTCCGGCCCCCGCTTCTGGAGATCCCTCCCGGCCCCTACAACCGGCCGTTTGCGAAATTCCGCTGGAAATTCGTTTTACGTCACAGCCGGGGAGTCGAACGAAACGTACGATTCAGTAGCGGCTCAAAGTTCGATAACAACGGTTCAATTCTCCAGAGCCCCAACGGGGGCCAGAGTCAATCGGCAGAATCGTTTCGCCTTGGTGTGAAGACGGGAATGCTATGGGGGATTCTGAAGGGACAACAGAAGTGTACCTTCTACCCGTCTGTCGCCTCAAGGCGCTTCGATCCCGACGCGCGCCGTCTTGGCCGGGACCGACATCCCGGGCAATTGACCGCCGCGTTCCCGGGGCCGAGAGTCAGAGACCGCAGAGCAAGAGTGGGGGGGTGTTCTTTGAAGACCATTTGGCTGGGACGGTTCATCAGCGACTCACGTCGCACGGGCATCTTGCCCGCGTTTCCCAGTCACGGGTTCCCAGCCGCGGGCCGGAAGTCTGTGCTACGCCCCCTGTGAACGATTCGGGTTGGACGTTCGGACAAGGCGGGATCGACAGACGGAGAGCACGGTGCAGATCACTCAGAAGACGAGCTTGCAGGGTACAAGGCTGCTGGGGAAGTGTGCCGGATGTTCGTTGCCCCTGCCGTTGCGACTGCCGGACGGTGACGAGCGGGCCTCGGAGTGGGTGTGCGTCGGCTGCGGCACGAGCTACAAGGCAATCCTGCTGGAGGACTGGCCGCCCGAGTTTCGTCGATACGTTCGCCGGGCGGCTTCTGGATCCGAGCAGAAGGAGACACCTGTTTCGCGGGAGGCGCCGGCGGATTTTGCAGTCGAGCACGGTGAGCCGCAGCAGGAACCCGTTGCCACCGGTTTGCCGAGCCGACGGGGAACTCGCTGCGAGATCGAGACCGCTCTGAGCCGCCGGTTCGACGCGGAAATCGCCCTGGGAATGAACCTCGAGGTACGGCCGCAAGGCGCACCGTTTGTCAAGCGAATCCGCTGGCACGGCGTCCAGCCCTACGAGGAGCGGGCAATTCTGCGGTTTCGCGAGCTGATTCACCACGCTTCCGAGCAACTGGGCGATCTGTTTACCGCCTTGAAAGTCGGCAACTCGGCCGAGCTCCGCGTCACCGAATCGATCTCCCAGGACGGGCTTTCCCGGGTGGCCGAGGACCGCGACCTGTTCGTCAACCTGGGCATCACCTTGCCTTCGGACGACTACCCCAGTCAGCACGCCCTGCGCGTGAGCATGTTGGCCATGTCGGTCGGGGCAACCCTGGGTTGGGACGAGAGAACGCTCCTCGACCTCGGGATCGGCTGTCTGATCCATGACCTGGGGATGTTGAGCCTCGACCGTGCGACGTACCGGGACAAGCGGGTCCTCTCCGCCGCCGATTTCGCGGAAATTGCCAAGCACCCCCTGCTCACCTTCGAATTGCTGCACCAACATCTGGACCGCATTCCCACCGCCGCCCGAATGGTCGCCTACCAAATCCACGAACGCTGCAACGGGACCGGCTACCCTCGCGGCTATCCGGGAAATCGGATTCACAATCTGGCCGGAATCGCCGCCGTGGCCGACGTGTTCGTGGCACTGGTATCTGAACGTCCCTATCGACCGGGAATAATTCCTTACCAGGCGGTGAGGAGGATCCTGCACGATACGAGAGACGGTCTCTTCGACGCGGGAGTCGTGCGCGGGCTGCTGGAGACCGTTTCGCTGTTTCCGATCAGCTCCTACGTCAAGTTGAACGACGGGCGGGTGGGAAAAGTCATTCGTTCCACCGCAGAGCACTATGACCGGCCGATTATTGAACTCTCGGGGCGCGGCGATCCACTCCAGAAGGCGGATGTGATTGATCTTTCCGGGCAACCGGAAGTGCATATCGCCAGCGTTCTTGCCCAGCCGGGCTCATAGCCGGGGCTAACCAAAGGCTCGTCGAAAACCCTGCAGCCAGGCAACCGGATTCAGAATCTCCCCGGGTCGTTCTTCCACTCGTAACCCACGATCCTCCAGCCCTCCGGTGTCCGGCGCAGGCGGAGAGTAAGATCCTTGATCGGGTAGTTGTCGTGGATCATTTGCCCGGTCAGGTCCTCGAACCGGACGTGGCCGGTGATCTGGGCCGTGGCGGTGGGCGGGCTGGTCAGGCGATTGATCTTGATCTCCAGATCGGTGATCTTAACCTTCGTGAATTCGATGCGATTCAGCGCATAGCGCACCCGCTCCCGCGTTTCCACGGCCGATTCGGCGAGGTACTCTTCTGAGCCGAGCAGGCGGGTTTGGTCGTTGGCCTGGAGTGCCGCCGCTGCGCCCTCCAGGGTGGCCTCCACCTGCTCCCACTCGGTCACCACCAGCCGCTCCAGGCCCACCCCGCCCAGCACCAGGACCAGCACGCCGGCCATCGCCCACAGAACCACGCCGCGTCCGCTCATCAGCAGGATGATGCCCAGCACGGCTTCGGCAACGACGCCGAAGAGGATGACGGGCATGGGGTTTTCAACAAGCGTGGTCATTGCGGAACGCCCAATCTCGAATGACGACTGACGCACACGCCGATGACGCTTATGTTTAGCCGCCGCCGGCACGGCGGCGCAGCCCTAATTGCAAATTGAAAACTGAAAACTGCAAATTGCAAATTGGACCGGAGAGTGCAGGGGATCCTTGGCGCCGCCCGTCCGATCCGCTCAAGCCAGCTTAATCCCTCATCGGAAACACCGATCCCCCGTAAAGCGCCGCCTCGCCGAGGATCTCTTCGATCCGCAGCAACTGGTTGTACTTGGCCATGCGATCGGTCCGCGAGGCCGAGCCGGTCTTGATCTGGCCGGTTCCCAACGCCACGGCCAGGTCGGCGATGGTCGTGTCCTCGGTCTCGCCGCTGCGGTGGCTGGTCACGCTGGTGTAGCCGTGCAGCCGGGCCAGCTCGATGGCCTCGACGGTTTCGGTCAGGGTGCCGATCTGGTTGACCTTGATCAGGATGCTGTTGGCGATGCCTTCGTCGATGCCGCGCTTCAGCCGGGTGGTGTTGGTGACGAACAAGTCGTCGCCCACCAGTTGGATCTTCCCGCCCAGCTTTTCGGTCATCAGCTTCCAGCCCTCCCAGTCGTCTTGGGCGAGCCCGTCCTCGATCGAGCAGATGTGATAGGGGTCGATCCACTGGGCGTATTGATCGACCAATTCACCCGCTTCGAGCTGTTTGCCCTCGACCAAGTAGCGTCCGCTCTGCTGGTCGTAGAATTCGGAGGCGGCCGGGTCCAGGGCGATGAAGACCTGTTGGCCCATCTTGTAACCGGCCTTCTCGGCCGCTTCCATGATCAGGTCCAGGGCCTCCTTGTTGCTTTTCAGGTCGGGAGCAAAGCCGCCCTCGTCGCCCACGTTGGTAGCCAGCTTCTTCGACTGAAGCACCTTTTTCAGGTGATGGAAGATCTCGCAGCCACAGCGGATGGCCTCGCTGAAGGAGTCGGCCCCCAGGGGCATGACCATGAACTCCTGGACGTCCACGTCGTTGTCGGCATGCTCGCCGCCGTTTACGACGTTCATCATCGGCGCCGGCAGCAGCCGGGCGCCGACCCCGCCCAGGTAGCGGAACAGCGGCAACTCGCAGTGATCGGCCGCCGCATGGGCCGCGGCCAGGGAGACTCCCAGGATGGCGTTGGCCCCCAGGCTCTTCTTGTTCTCCGTGCCGTCGATGGCGATCATCCGCTGGTCCAGGGCGACCTGTTCCAGGGCGTCCATGCCGCAGAGCTCGTCGGCCAGCGTGTCGTTGACGTTATCGACGGCCTGGGTTACCCCCTTGCCGAGGTATTTCTCCTTGTCCCCATCACGCAATTCCCAGGCCTCGTGCACTCCGGTGCTGGCCCCGCTGGGCACGGCAGCACGGCCGAACGAGCCGTCGGCCGTGGTCACGTCGACCTCGACGGTCGGGTTGCCGCGACTGTCGAGGATCTGTCGGGCGCGGATGTCTACAATAGTCGAACTCATGTCTCGTCTTTCCATTAAAAAAGGCCCACTGGCAGGATGGGGGATTCCGCGGCGGCGACGGTCGCGGGCCGCCCGGAGACCCTCGGAGCGCCCCATTGTGCCCCATCCGGCCGGAATTGACCAGCGGGGTCTGGGGAGGCCGCCGCCGCGGGCCGGCTGATGGCTTCTCCAGAGAATTGGCGAGCCATCGGCCCGGGAACGTCCACTTTCAGTAGTTCCAGATTTGCCATTTGCCAAACACGGGTGGCCGGGGTCGAGCGCAGCGAGCCCCCGGAAACTCGGCCAACTGGGGGCTCGCTGCGCTCGACCCCAGCCACCCCTCGCTCAGATTTGGAAGTACTGACTTTGCCACGGTTGCGGCCTATGCCAGGTTTGTCCGGAGTCCTGCGAATCGCAGATTCAAGGCCCTACTCTCCCTCCAGGAGAGGGTTAGGATGAAGGAGGGTGGCGAAGATTCTGCCCCTCCAATTCTCTCAGATGACGAATCTTCCTTTCCCCCAACCCTCCCCGGGAAGCAGAGGGAGGTGTTGGTGGAGTCCTCCGAACAAGCTGCAAACTCCCGGTCCGCCCTTGTTCATGCCATCGCAGCAAGGTACCCTGCATCATAGACAGGGCTTTGCGCCATTCAAACAAGGTGCTGCGCGGTTTGGGCATCGGGCGCATCAGGGCAGAAACGTGGCAGCCCTCGGCACCGAGTTGGACATGGAACTCAAACCTGCCACCGATAGGACGGGGATTATGAGCAGACAGATTACGTGGCTTCTGGCGGTAGCGGTCTTCGCGGGTACCGTGCAAGTCAGATTTGGCGCAAAGACGTGCCAACTCGCCGGCGGCGAGAATCGCGCGTTCGGAGAAGAACGGGTAGCTCGTGTCGGACACGCCGGCAGCTATCGCCTGACGCGCCCGCAGCCGTGCAAACCGCTGCCCGGCAGAATCCACAAGACCGAAAACGTCAAGGGCGCCGTGGTCACCAACCAATGGTGGAGTTCGCTTCTCTGGCAGCAGAAGAAATTCGGGCAGCCACTCTTTGCCCACCCGCTTGTGGCAACCTGTTCGGAGAGCGGGCTGGCGATTGGCTATCCCGGCGCAGTGGTCCACGGCAACAACTCGGGCATTTTCGGTGGCGGCGTGGGAAGAGACGGCGACTTGAAACTGGGCCACTCGGCCGCTCCGACGTTTCGGCAGGTGGACTGCGACGGTTACTCCGACTGGTTCATCGCGGCGTTGTTTACAGACGGCCAGGCGCGGATGCGTGTGACTCTCGGCCATGGTTCGCCGTTCGTTTATTGCCTTTATCATGGAGGCAACCCGACGGTGAGTTTCACCGCGCCGCCTCGAGTCTGGTCGGGCAGGGAAGAGCAGCCGATCCTCGGCGTCACCATCCGCGGCCACCACTACGGTCTTTTCGGGCCTGCCGGCTCGCGTTGGTCCGGGCTGGGAGGGAAGGTCCTCACCAACGAGGCCCCGGGCAAGGGCTATTTCTCCATCGCTCTGCTTCCGGACAACCGCCCGGAGACGCTCGGGCTGTTCCGCCAATATGCACACCATCATGTCACCGATACCAGGCTGGAGTGCAAGATCGACGGCGGTGTCGTGAAATCGACTTATCGCATGACGTTCAAACGGTACGAGGGCGACGACACCCCCGGCACGCTGGTGGCGCTCTATCCGCACCAGTGGAGATACACCACCACGAAACTCACGGACATGACCTACGGATCGGTTCGGGGAACGATGAGAGTCTGCGCGGGCGAATCGTTCGCCACGGAAGTGCCGGTCCAGGGCGTGCTGCCGATGTTCCCGCCACGGGGCGTTCAGAACAAGGAGCGGATGATCGGGTATCTGAAAGCCGAAGCCGCCAAGAAGCCCGGCCGATCCGCCGACACCTATTGGGAAGGCAAGCTCCTCGGCCGGCTGGCGACGCTCAGCGGCATCGCAGAAGCCGTGGGCGATGCCGGCCTGCAACGGGTTTTCGTCGACGAAATCAAGCGCCGGCTCGAGAGTTGGTTCACGGCGACAGCGGAAAAGGACAGGACGGTCTTCTACTACAACGCCGCCTGGGGCACCCTGATCGGCAGTCCGCCGTCGTACGGCAGCGACATGCCGCTGAACGATCATCATTTCCACTACGGCTATTTCATTCGCGCCGCCGCGGAAGTGGCGCGTGTCGATGGCGCATGGGCCAGGAAGTGGGGACCGATGGTCGAGTTGCTCATTCGTGAGATCGCCTCGCCCGACCGCCGGGACCCCCTGTTCCCTTACCTTCGCTGCTTCGACAAGTACGCGGGCCACTCCTGGGCCTCCGGTGACGCAAACTTTGGGGACGGCAACAACCAGGAGTCGTCCTCGGAATCGTTGAACGCTTGGTACGGCATGACGCTTTGGGGCCAGGCCACCGGCGACACCGCAATCCGCGATACGGGCCTGTTTCTCTACAACACGGAACGGACGGCCATCGAGGAGTACTGGTTCGACGTCTCGGCAGAAAACTTCCCGAAAGACTATCCCCAGGTAGCTCTGGGCATGATCTGGGGCGGCAAGGGCGCTTTTGCCACGTGGTTCTCCGGCGACATCGATTGCATTCACGGCATCAACTGGCTGCCCTTTACACCCGCGTCGGTCTACATGGGTCGCCACCCCGACTACGTGAAAAAGAACTTTGACCGGGTCGTCGCAAGGCGCAAGAGCGGCCAAGACTTCAACACCGGCTGGGGCGATCTGGTGGTGATGTTCGGCGCGCTGAGCGATCCCGCCGCCGCCGCCAAGTACATCGACGCGCATCCCGATTGCAGGCTCGAAGGCGGCAACTCACATGCCTTCATGTACCACTGGATCTACACGCTCAGGAACCTCGGCCGCAATGACGCCGGCGTCACGGCCGACTATCCGATCCAAAACGTCTTCCGCAAGAACGGCGCCAAAACGTATCTGGTCTACAACTATCACGGCTCGCCCTTGACCGTGAGATTCTCCGATGGAAAGATCGTGCAGTCCACCAGCAAGGGGCTTACGACGAGCGGCAAGTGAGTTCCAGCCTCTGGGCGGACCGCCCGAAGCAAACAGGGCTCGCGGCACCGCCGCCCTTTCCCCGGGACGCCCCCATGCGGTATGATGAACCCGATCAGCCCCACCGGCCTGAGGAGAAAACCCCATGCCCGAGCCCCGAGACCATACCGAGCAGCGTAACCTGGTCGAGAGCATCCTCCGGCACATCCCGGGCTTCCGGGGCTACCTGGAGAAGGAATATCGCCGGGAAAGCGACGATCTGCAGCGGGACTGGCTGGCGGACCGCCTACAGCGCTCCAAGCGGGCGATCGATGAGCTCAGCCGCCCCCTGGCCGACGCCGGACAGATCGACCTGTTGCCCCAGGTCGATCGGCTCCGCGGACGGCTCGACAAGCTGATCGGGCGGATCCGCGGCGCCGTGCAGGGCTACAGCGGATTCTTCGACCTAGTCCGGGTCGATGAAGAGTTGCTGGATCGGGTCTACGAGCACGACGTGGCCCTGATGGGGCAGGTCGACGTCCTGGCCCGCGCCGTCGAAGAGCTGCCGGAAAAGCAGGAGAAACTGGCCGCCCTGCTGCCCGATCTGCTCCGCCAGACCGACGAGCTGGAACGCCTGTGGGACGTGCGGGAAGATATGCTCAAGGGGCTGGAGTGAGGAATGCTGGATGCTGAATGCTGAATGCCAAGTGCTGAATGCTGAATGCTGAACGACAGAGAGGCCCTGCAATTAGGGAGTCTTCACATGGCGATACGTATGGAAGTGATCAAGTTTTTCGACGAGACGAACCGCTCGCTGGTTCATCGGGAGCCGCCGCAGGGCTCGACCGACATCAAGGTCGGTGCCCAACTGATCGTGCAGGAGAACCAGGAGGCGGTCTTCTTTCGCGACGGCAAGGCGATGGACTGCTTCGGCCCCGGCCGCCATACGCTGACCACGCAGAACGTGCCGATCATCACCCGGATCCTCACGATCCCCTGGCAGGAGTCGCCCTTCCAGGCCCAGGTCTACTTCGTCGGCAGGCAGACCTTCCTCGACCAGAAGTGGGGCACCCGCCAGCCGATCACCTTCCGCGACGCCGACTTCGGCATGGTGCGGCTGCGGAGCTTCGGCAAGTACTCCTTCCGCGTGGTCGACTCGGCATTGTTGATCAACACGCTGGTCGGCACCCAGGGGAAGTACACCACCGACGAGGTGAGCGCCTTCCTGAAGGACCTGATCGTCGCCCGGCTGGCCGACCTCCTGGGGACGTTGGGGATCAGCCTGCTCGATCTGCCGGCGAAGTACGACGAGGTCGCCGCGGGCACCCGGGCGAAGGTGACCGAGGAGTTCGGCAAGTACGGCCTGGAGCTGGTCGATTTCTTCATCAACGCGGTCACCCCGCCCGAGGAGGTCCAGAAGGCCATCGACGCCCGAAGTGCCATGGGGGCGGTGGGAGATCTGAACGCCTTTATGAAATTCCAGGCGGCCAACAGCATGTCGAAGCTGGCCGAGCAGCAGGGCGGCCCGGGCGGCGGCATGGGGGCCGGGGCGATGGGGATGGGGATGGGGGCCGGGTTCGGCATGATGATGCCGGGGATGATCCAGCAGGCCATGGCCGGCGGCAGCCACCCCGCACCCGGGACATCGCCGCCCGCCACGCCGGCTCCGGCTGCTAAGCCGCAAGCGGCCGCGGGGCCCGATTTCGCCGACCTGGCCCCGGTGACTACCGATCCGAAGTCGATGGTCCGCAACGTGGCCCAGGCCGCCGGCTACAAGATCGCCGAGTCGGGCAACACGATGCAGATCACCGTCCCGATCGGCTCCCTGCGGAAGCAACTGGTCACAGTCGATTTCGGCAAGACCGACGAGTCGGGCCACTCGATGGTCGGCTACTGGTCGATCTGCGGCCCGGTGAGCGAGAAGAACGCCATGTCGCTGTTGCGCTACAACACGCAGCTCCTCCACGGGGCCTTCGCCGCCAGACAAGTCGGCGGCGCCGAGGTGGTCGTGATCCAGGCCAACCAGCTCGCCGAGACCCTCGACCCGCTGGAGGTCAGCCGCGTCCTCTCGGCGGTGGCCTGGCAGGCCGACCAGGTCGAGCAGAAGCTCGTCGGCGAGGATGAGTATTGAGGATCCCAGATTGCAGACTGCAAATTGAAAAATGCAAACTGTAAATTGACGAGTCGGCGAGCGAAAACACCAGTGGCCGCACTGTGGATGGTCGCACTTGGAGCCTGGCGCTGAACACCCTGCTGCTTTGCGGGGCCACCTGCGCGATCAGTCTGCCGCTGGGCAGTGTCTTGTCTTGGCTGCTTGCGCGGACGGATCTGCCGGGGCGGCGGATCGGGATGCCGCTGTTGGGGCTGATGCTCTTTGTGCCGCTCTATCTCCAGGCCGCCGCGTGGAACGCCGGGTTCGGCGTGCAGGGATGGTTTACGTCGGCCGTCGCGCTGCCCGCGTGGCTGGAAGAGTGGACGTTGCTGGAAGGCTGGCGGGCGGCGATCTGGATTCATAGCATGGCCGCCGTGCCCTGGGTGGCACTCATCGTGGGCCTGGGGCTGCTCCTGGTCGAGCCCGAGCTGGAGGAACAGGCCCTGCTCGACGGCTCGCCGCGGCAGGTACTCTTCCGCGTCACGCTCCGCAGTGCGCTGCCGGCGGTGGGGGTCGCCGCACTCTGGGTGGCCGTGGTCACGGCGGGCGAGGCGACCGTCACCGAGCTGTTTCAGGTGCGGACCTACGCCGAGGTGCTGTTTACCCGGCTGGGACCCATGCGCATGGAGCCTGGCGAAGCCGTCCTGGGGATGGGCCCCGGGCTGGCTTTGAGTGCCGGGCTGGTCGTGGCGGTGCTCCTGGTGTGCGCCAGGCTGCTGCCGCGCCGGCGGCCGATCAGCCTGCGGCGCCGATGGGTCTTCCGGCTGGGCCTTTGGCGGGTGCCGCTGGGGCTTGCGGTGGGACTGGTGCTGCTGCTGTTGGTCGGCGTGCCGCTGGTGAACCTCTGCTACAAGGCCGGCGTGGTGATCACCCGGACCGACACCGGCTGGGTGTGGACCTGGTCGGTGCGGAATTGCGGCCGGATGGTGGCCGAATGTCTGGTGGACCATCGCCGCGCGTTCGGCTGGTCGTTGGGCATCGGCGCGTTGGCGGCCACCGCGGCGGTGGTCGCGGCGATTGCCCTGGCATGGCCGGCCCGGCGTGGCGGCCTGCGGGCGGTGCCGGCCCTGGTGGCTACGGCGGTTTTCCTGGCGCTGCCGGGGCCGGTGGTCGGGCTGGGGATCATCTGGCTGTTCAACTTTCCGAATTCTCGGCGGCTGTTTTGGCTTTACGACCAACCGATCCCGGCCCCTTGGATGGCCTTGACGCTTCGCGCCGTGCCGCTGGCGACCTTGATCATGTGGCACGCGCTGCGATCCGTCCCGGCAGAGCTGCTCCAGAGCGCGGCCATCGACGGAGCCGGTCCGCTCCGGCGGCTCTGGAGCGTCGCCCTGCGGTGCCGGCTGTCCGCCGTGGCCCTGGCCTGGGTGGTGGCCCTGGCGGTGGCCCTGGGCGATCTGGGGGCAAGCTTCCTGGTGGTACCCCCTGGAGTGGAGATCCTGTCCATGCTGATTCGCGAAAAGGTCCACTCCGGCCAGGAGTTCGAGGTGGCCGGGATCTGCCTGGTCCTGGTTCTCCTGTTTGCCGCCGTGGCCGGGATCGCCGCCTGGCTGGCGCGGCGTTGGGGCCGCGGCGTCACCACCGGGTAGCCGACGCCCCCCAAGGCAAGCCGGTCCATCCCGGGTATAATAAAGTTGAGGGCATCAACAACAATCGCATAAAGCCGCGACGCAACAATCGCATAAAGCCGCGACCGTTGGTCGCGCCAGAAGGGAGAGGGCATAGGGGCGCGACGAACGGTCGCGGGTCTGTAAGAACGGCGCGACCAACGGTCGCGGCTTTATGGGAAGGGCGCGACGAACGGTCGCGGGTTTGTGAGTGACGAAGACAACGGTGAACAGCGTGAAGCGACTGACGTGCTTGATCGTACTCTGTTTCGGCTGGGCCGATGCTGCGGCCGCCCTGGACCACGTGGTGCTGCGGCGAGGGGGGAAGCAGATCCACGTCGACGGCCGGCTGCTGGTGACCGCCCAGGACGGCGGCCTGTTGGTGCTGGCCCGCGACGGCGTGCTCTGGGCGGTTCCGCCCGAGCAGCAGGTCAAGCACAGCAGCGACGAGCTGCCCTTCAAACCGCTCTCGCGCGAAGAGATGTCGAATCGGCTGCTGGCCGAATTGCCGCCGGGCTTCGACGTTCACCAAACGGCGAATTATCTGATTTGCTATAACACCTCTCGGGCCTACGCGCAGTGGTGCGGGTCGTTGTTCGAGCGGCTGTACCGGGCGTTTACCAACTACTGGACCCGCCGGGGGTTCAAGCTGTCCGAGCCCGAGTTCCCCTTGGTGGCCGTCGTATTTGCCGATCAGCGTTCCTACACCGAGTTTTCGAAATCGGAGCTGGGCGACGCGGCCCCTTCGATCATCGGTTACTACAGTCTGCGGACGAGCTGGATGATGACGTATGATCTGACAGGCATGGAGGCGCTCAGCCGGTTTGGCAACCGGCGTGCTACGACGGCCCAGATCAACCGGATTCTGGCCCGGCCCGACGCCCTGCGCCAGGTTTCGACGATCGTCCACGAGGCGACGCATCAGATCGCCTTCAACTGCGGCCTGCACACCCGCTACAGCGATTGCCCGCTGTGGTTCAGCGAGGGGATCGCGATCTACTTCGAGACGCCCGACCTGCGGAGCAAGCAGGGCTGGAGCGGGATCGGGGGGGTCAACCGGCCGCGGCTGGTGCGGTTTCACCAGTATCTGAAGCGCCGGCCGCCCGATTCGCTTCAGACCCTGATCGCGGGCGACGAGCGTTTCCGCGATCCCAAGCAGAGCCTCGACGCCTACGCCGAGGCCTGGGCGCTGACCTACTACCTGATCCGGCGGCACCCGAAGCAGTACCTCGCCTACCTGAAGTCGCTCTCCGAGAAGAAGCCGCTGCTGTCGGACGGTCCCAAGGTTCGATTGGAGGAGTTCCAGCGGACCTTCGGCGACTTGGAGCAGGTGGATGCCGCGTTTGTGCGGTATCTGATCGGGATTCGTTGACGATTGCCCTGGGTTGCTTGCTCCCGGCCGGGTGATTGGTTATGTTGTGGGAGACGACTCCGGTCGCCCATTCCTGCGGGAGGGGAATCTGCCGGCGAGCAGCGTGTGCAAGATCGCACGCCGGAGACACCGATCGGCCGCTACGGCAGCCTCCTACCCATTTAGCCGCCGATGGCACGTCGGCGCGGCAACGAGCAGTGTCAACGCCGATGTGCCGTCGGCGGCTAAACCAGGCAGCGGAAGTTATTCCCTGACAATTATCAAGGAGCCAACCATGCCCAAACAAGACGACTCACAAGCACCGCGGCAACCTTCCCGACGAGACTTCCTGAAGACCTCGACTGCGGCGGTTGCGGGGGCGATGGCCGGCGGCCTGACCCTGGAGCGCAGTGCCCACGCCGCTGGCGACGACACCTTGAAGGTGGGCCTGATCGGTTGCGGCGGCCGGGGGACCGGTGCGGCCCGCGACGCGCTCAGCGCCGATGAGAACTGCATCCTGACCGCCATGGCCGACGCGTTCGAGGACCGGCTCGGGCGGAGCCTAAAGAGTCTGAAGACGTCAATGGGCAATCGGATTGCCGTGGACGCGGATCGCTGCTTTGCCGGATTCGACGGATACCGGAAGGTGATCGACAGCGGCGTGGACGTG
>CAZUAM010000070.1:0-16753 GCA_964618095.1 uncultured Planctomycetaceae bacterium
TCTGCACGGCGGTGAGCACCTCGGCCGGGTTGACGTCGCCGCCGGTGACGAGTTTTTCCACGGCCCGGTCGGCGTCCTGCTGCATCGAGTTGACCTCTTGGATCGACTCGAGCAAGAAATCCTTAAATGACGCCGAGCCCTTGGAGGGCTGCGCTCCACCCGGGGATTGCCCGGGAAGGATCATCGGGACGTGGACGTTGCTGATCGGGTTCATCAGGCCAGAATCCTTAGGGTTTGTTGTTCGAGGTCCTTGGTAATTTCGATGGCCCCCAGGTTTGCTTCGTAGGCTCGGGCCGCTTCCAGGGCGTCGGTCATTTCGCTCATCATGTTGATGTTGGGATAGGCGACGCAGTCCTTGTGAGGGCCGTCTTTCATGGCCTCAGGGTGGCCCGGTTGGCGCCTCCACAAGGGCTCGACGTCGGCGATCTGGACCGAGCTGACTTTCACCCCGGCCGCACCCCGGGCCCCCACGCTGTCGTCGGCCTGGAAGACCACGTGGCGCGGCTGGTACGGCACCCGTTGGCCTTGCTCGTTGTGGGTGGTCGAGATGTTGGCGATGTTGCTGGAGCGGACGTTCATCCGCGTCCGCTGGGCCACCAGGCCGCTGGTACTGACGTCCAGAGCGGAAAACATCATCTTTCTCTCCTGAAGACTTCGCCTTTTCGTTTCCACCGGCAGGCCGTCACGGGGCCACCGGCCAGTCTAATCCCCAATCCCTAATCCCCAATCCCTATTCCTCCACTCACACCCGCCCACTGATGGCCGTCTGAAGCAGACGGAACTGGCTGGTCAAAAGCGACAAGGCCAGGTTGTGCTGCAACTGGTTCTTGACCATCTCGGTGACCTGATGCTCCACGCCCACGTTGCTCCGGTCGTGGTAGAGGATGGTTCTGCAGTTCTTGGAAACCTCCGCCAGGTTCTCGCCACGTCGGCCGCCCGGCTCGCCGGGAGAACGCCACACCGGTGGTTGGTGGCGCCGCTCGATCGCCGCCTGGAGCCGCTCCTGGAAATCCTCCACCGAGAGGTCGCGGACCTTATAGCCGGGCGTATCCAGGTTGGCGATGTTGCCGGCCAGCACGGTGTGGCGGGCCTGGGCAAAGCTCACGGCTTGCTGGAGGACCGGAATCGTGGTCGATTGAAACATGCTGCATAACATGGCTGTTGCGTGGCGGTGATTGTATCGAGTACCGCGGCGTGCAAGCGGCGTGCCATCGCCAGCCGCCCACCGCGCGGGCGGCGGGCACGATCGGCCGCGCGACGTCGCTTAACCCGATATGTGGTCTACCTTTGGCTCGGCTCCCTTGCGTGTGGGAACATCCTTCCGTTGCCCGACCCTTTTGTTGGCGCCGGTTGCGACCGGCAAGTTCTGCGCGTGGGCGCTCGGCAAAATCTGCCGATTGGACGAGTATTGAAAATTGAAAACTGCAAATTGAGAATTGCAAATTGGCGTCGAGGATGCCTAGTTCTTCCTGCTATGTTTGTCCTTCGCGGTGACAACCGATTGGGCTATGATCTTGCACAATTGTGTACATTCGTCCAGAAGATTGGCCATCTGTGCTTCAGAGAGCAGCTCGGTTCTAACGATCAGACGAATCCATCATCGCGACTCACGGAGTTCCTTGAGGCAAATAGTCAGCTTATGAACAAAGTCCGCCCGGCTTTCCGCGGCACATCCCTCTTCGTAGTTCGGCGCCGGGGACGTTCCGCATCGCACCAATTGTCCGGCAATGTGGCGCGCCAACCGCGTGTCCGGCAGAGCGTCTACCACTTTTCCCACCCGAACCGCGAAGTCTAACAGTCTGTCTGACAACTGCTCTGGATTCATCTCGGCAAAGCTCCGAACCTTCTGAGAATTTGCAGTTTGCAGTTTGCAATTCTCAATTTCCAATCCTCGAGCGAGTGGATCACGCGGTTTTCGCAAAACTCTTTTCTCGGGGGGCGTAGCCGTACTGGCGCAGCTTGCCGGATAGGGTGCGGATGCCGATCCCCAGGGCCTTGGCGGTCTTGGCCCGGTGGCCCGCGTAGTGTTCCAGCGTGGCCTCGATCAGCTTGCGTTCCATTTCGTGCAGGCTGAGCCCGACCGGCAGGTCGGTCAGTTGGGTCCGGCCATTGCCGCCCGGTTCGACAATCAGCCAGCGCCGGAGCTCCTCGGCGCTAACGGGGTTGCCGGGGTTCAGCACGCTGGCCCGGGTGACGATGTTCTCCAGCTCGCGCACGTTGCCCGGCCACTGGTAATCGACCAGCAGTTCCCTGGCGGACGGCTCTAGTGTGCACGGCTCTTTCTGGAGTCGCTTTGCGCAGCGGGAGAAGAAGTGGTCGATCAGTCCGGGGATATCACCGCGGCGCTCGCGCAGGGGAGGCACGTGGAGCGGGAGCACGGCCAGGCGAAAATAGAGATCCTCGCGGAACCGCCCCCGGGCCACCTCGGCCTGGAGATCCCGGTTGGTGGTGGCCAACACCCGAACGTCGACCCGCACGGTCTGGCTGGAGCCGACGGGTTCGAACGATTTTTCCTGTAGCACGCGCAGCAGCTTGGCTTGCAGGGGCAGATCGACCTCGGTGACCTCGTCCAGGAGGATGGAACCGCCGTGGGCCATTTGGAAGCGACCGATTCGCGGTGCGTCGGCCCCGGTGAACGCCCCTCGCTCGTGCCCGAACAGTTCGCTCTCCATCAGTTGGGCGGAGAGCACGGGGCAGTTGAGGCTGACCAGCGGGGCGTCACGGCGATTGCTGGCGGCGTGGACCGCCTTGGCCACCAGTTCCTTGCCGGTGCCGCTTTCGCCGGTAATCAGCACCGTTTCGGGCGTGGGACCGATCTGGGCGATCCGTGCCCGCAGGGCCTGCATCTGGGAGCTGGAGCCGATCATCGGGGGCGGCTGGCAGGTTCCCGGCTCGTCGTGGTTGCCCGATTCCTGCTTCAGCAGCCGGCCGTGGCGGATGGCCTGGGCCACCAGCCGTTCGAGCTGGTCGACGTCAAACGGCTTTTCGATGTAATCGAACGCACCGTGTCGCATTGCCTCGACGGCCGAAGTGACCGTGGCGTGCGCGGTCACCATCACCACCTGGACGTGATGCCGGCGCTGCTCGACGTGGATAATGAACTCCAGACCGTTCATGCCGGGCATCTTCAGGTCGGTGACGACGCAATCGTAGCTCTCACGGTCGAGCCGCTGAAGTGCCTCGGGGGCGCTGCTACAGCACTGAACGCGGTGGCCGGATTGGCGGAGCGCGTCGGCCATCGACTCGCGGGCCTGGGGGTGGTCGTCGACCACCAGCACGCGGGCGGTTGAGTCGCCGGGCGTGGCGTCGTGTTGGGCAGCGGTGTTCATGCGGCGGCCTCCAGGGCGGCGGCTCGGGGTTGGGGGATCCGCAGCGTGAAGGCGGCACCTCCCTCGGGACAGTTAACTGCCCTCACGTCACCCCCGTGGACCTCGGCAATCCGATAGACGATGGCCAGCCCCAGGCCCGTCCCCCCTCGCTTCGTGGTGAAGAACGGCTCGAACGCCCGGGCCCTGGCGTCGTCCGAAAGTCCGGCCCCGCTGTCGGCAATCTCCAACTCCAGACCTCGGGGAGTGGAGACGGAAGTGACCGTCAAGGTACCGCCGTCGGGCATGGCGTCCAGGGCGTTCAGGGCCAGGTTCAGCACCACCCGGCGGAGCATCTCCTGATCGGCCGTGACCGTCAGCTCTTTGGGTACGTCGACGGCCGTCTCGATGTCCTGGGCCGAGAGTTGCGGGGCCAGTGATGCGCAGACGTCTTCGATCAGCTTTCGCAGAAAGAAGGTTTGCAGCCGCGGGTCGCGATCCGAGGTGAATTGCAGCAGATCGTTCACCGTGGCGTCCAGCGCGCCACAGCCCGCCGCCACCTTGTCCAACACCTCCAGGCTGGCCGGGTCCTGCGAAATCCGCCGCCGCAACAGGCTGAGATACAAGGTGACCGGGACCAGATTGTTGCGGACTTCGTGGGCGACGTGCGAGGCCACCTGTCCCAGGTCGGCCAGCCGGTTCTTTCGGGCCAGCTCGCGGTTCTTGACTTCCAGCTCGTCGGTCAGACGCCGCACTTCCTCGCGCAGGACCCCGTGCGTTTGTTCCAGCCGCAAGGTGGCCGCGTGCCAGGCCGCCAGAACCGCTTCCAGGTCCGCGTTGCCGCCGGGCAACGTTGCATCGGGTGGCAGGGGCTGCTCGCTCATCAATCGGCTCCTAGGTATCGGAAAAGAGATCGATCTGCTTGACTCGGCCGTGCGGCTGAGCGGTATAGGCTTGCCGGGCCCGGCCGGCGAGATGGGCACTTTGCAGCCGGCCGGCGGCTTCGTCGCGGCGCCGCAGCAACACACCCTCGCTGCACTTCTCCTGGCTGATGATCTCGGCCAGCAGCCTCTCGCACTGCTGGAGCTGCTCGGTGCACAGGCGGCGATCCTCGGCCGTCCGCCAGCGGCGCCGGTCGGGGTCCTGGCCCCGGAAGGGGTCCAAGGCCCTTTCGATCCGCTGCAACTTCTCCAGCGCCCGTTGCTTGGCCGTCAACACGTCCAACAACGCCGTCATGTCTCGCTGGTCGATCAGCTCGAATTGCCGCCGTCCCATTTCACGCAATTGGACCAGGCACTCGTGTTTGTCGCGGATCAACTCGGCCAGGACGTCGGTTTCAAAGGTAGGCATTGGGTTAGGGGTTGGGGATTAGGGATTGGGGATGCACGCTTGAAGTGGGATGTTTAGCGGCGGCCGGCACGGCGGCCTGACGAAACCTCACAGACTGCTGAGCCAATCCAGCCGCTCGCTCCACTGGCTAGGGGTGTAGTTGGTGGTTTCCTGGAACTGGGCGGCAGTTTTCATGCGATCGAGCATCATCTTGGCTTGTTCCAGGGTGGCGCGGGCTTCCAGCGGTTTGCTCAGGCGTCGGTAGGCACCGGCCATCCGCACGTAGGCCTCCAGCACTTCCGGGTGATTCTGGTAGCGGTTGGTGGCGGTGCGGTAGGCTTCGACGGCCGCTTCGTATTGCCGCAGGGCGAACAGGACGTCGCCCACGGCGAAGTAGCAGTTCCGCAACATGGCCTTCTCCAACGGCGCCAACTGGCTGGTTTCCCGGCGCCTGCTGAGCGTCTCCCGAATCTGCCGGTACCTGGTCAAAGCCTTGATGAAGAACTCATCGATCTGCCTGGAGTAGGCCACTTGAGTAGTTCCCTGGAGCTCTTTTTTGAGTTTCTCGCGGGCAACTTCGGCGCTTTGACGGTATGAATCGGCGATGAGGTATTGGGCCGCTAAGGACTGGGGCGAATCGGGATAGCGCTCCACGGCTTCCTCCAGGCGGCGGATCGCCTCGGCGTAGCGGCCCTGGACGTGCAACAGCTCTCCCAGGGCGAACAACGAGTCGCGCCATTCGCTGCTGGCGGGCGTCAGGTATTGCTCGCTGAGATTCTGCCGCAACAAGGTTTCGGCCTGGGCGAGTTCTCCCTTTTCCAGGTAGGCCCTGCTTGCCAGCAGGCGGGCGCGGAAGGCGGCCGCATCACTCGAGTGAAACTCGACGCACTGCTCGAAGGCCTCCAAGGCCTCGTCGATTTGCCCCAGCGACAGCATCGCCTGGCCCAGATTAACCAGGGCCCGGGGGTGTCGCCGCGATTCGTTCTTGACGTACTGCTGAAGCAGACGGACGGTGTTGCGGTAATCCTGTCCCCGGAGATAGGCGTTGGCGGCGTTCCAGAGTTGATCCGGATATTGCCTGGTGGTGACCTGGAGTTCGGCCAGCCGGGAGTAGACACGTCCGGCGTGCCGCAGTTGTTTGCGACCCCGGCTGCGGGCGTCGTCGGCTTTGTCCGGGGGCAGCTCAGCGGCCCGGGCCAGCAAGGTCTCACCCCAGGTGCGGTACGCTTCGGCCGTCAGCTCCAGCGCCCGGGCGCGAGAGAACAGCGGATAGAAAAGCCCGGCCAGTTGGAGGCCGATCTCGAAGTTTTGCGTATCCAGATAATGTTCGTAGGCGGTCAACATATCGGAGCGCAATTGGTCGAGTGTGAGCCAGGGGTTGCTGAAGTCTTCCGGATCGGTCACCGCACCCAGGACCCGGCGATAGCAGGCCAAGGCGTTCTTGTGGCGCCCCAGCCGCCGCGAGAGTTCGGCCTCGCGGAAACTGGCGGCCAATGCCTCGGGGGTATCGGGATACAGGTTGTAGATCTGCGCGAACTGGCCCAAGGTGGCGCGGTCGTCGCCCAGTTCCAGAAAACAGTTGCCGATCAGGTACAGCGACTTGCGCGTGGCCTGGGTGCTGAGCGTGTCGCGTCCCTGGGCCAGACGCAGGATCTTGATCGCTTGGTTGTATTTGTCGAGGGCCCTAAGCTCGTCTTCGGCGGTGGCGTCCGGTTTGTTCTTGAGCGCTCGGGCTTCGTGCATCAGCACCCGACCGCGCATGATGATCGCCTCGGCACGGTTTTTCGCGTCCGCAGGAATCTCATCCAACGCGGCCAGGCATTCGGGGATCTTTCCCAGACGGAGTAGAATCTGGGCCCGCTGGAGCAGACCCTGGTGGCGAACCTTGCGGGGAAGCTTACGATCAGCCAGATAGAGGGCATTTTCCGCCAAGGCCTTTTCAAGCTGGGGATTGGCGTCGCCCAGATAGGCACCGGCAAGCAGGCGGTGAATCTCGGTCTTCTTCTGCCGGTTGACTTTCAAGGCCTCCAGCAATATCGGGCGACTGGCCGCTATCTGGCCGCTCAGATACAGGCTCCTTCCCAACAGGTACAAGCCTTCGGCCCTGCGTCCCGGCGGAAACCCCCGGTCGCGTGCTTCCTCGAGATATCGGGCTGCCGCCAGGTAGTAGTTGGCGGAGTCTTTGCTCCAGGTCTCGTCGGCTTCGTAGGCCGCCGCGGCCCCCAGCGCGAACACGGGACCTCCCAACTCCTCCATCGAAAGCGTCTCCTGCGCTTGGAGCTTTTCGGCCAACTCGCGGGCATCGGCATAGGATCGCTTGTCGAGCGCTTCCAGGACCGTTTCCAGCGTCACCGGCTCACCAAGCGGGCCGCCCGAGACGATCACAAGCCAGCCGAGCACCACTCCGGCCAGCGACACCAGGCATGCGCCGATCAGCAGACCGGCTCGCAGCCGGCTGGCCGTGGCCCGGTCCAGCATCGCGCGGCCGGCGCCGGCCAGCGACTTCAACCGTTGGCCAACCGTGGGCTGGGACTGCTGGGAGTCTGGATCGCGGGCGTTTTCCGGCGGCATACGAAATCTCCGGTTACGGCCTCCCGTCGGCGGGGCATACATGTCGCGCCGAATGGGCGGTCGCCGCAGCGGTTGATCACGCGCAGCAGGGCGGTCCGGTCACAGGGCGGAGCCTAAGCGGCTCCGGTCAGACCGCTGCTGCGGGCAGTCGTGCAAGGGCAATTCTCAGGACTTGGTTTCCGCCTGATGCAGACGTGAAGCCAGGACGGCTCCGCGGCCGCAATGGGCGAGACGAAAACGACGAAAACGAGGAAAAGGTGGGCGGCTTGTACTCGAAAACACGCCACGCTGTCAATGCTCATTTGGCGTCGCTGCCTCGCGCTGCTAGCATTGCCGGCGCCGGCACCGCTCTCTCGCCAACTCCACCACTCCGGCAAATCGGCGAGCCGGGAGGTTTATCCCCGTCACAGAGATGACGCGACGGCGGAAGGAGGAAGGCGGAGGTTTAGCGGCGGCCGGCACGGCCGCCTGAGAGACGGAAGGCGCAAGACGCAAGACGTTTCAGTCCGTCTCCCGCAACCAGTGGTGGTCCGCCGGCTTGGCAGAGCCCTCGGCGGGAGTGACTTGTTCCATGACCCAGCGGTTCATGTCGGCCAGCATCTGGGGCGCGAGTTGCTGGCCGCAGGGGTACTGGCGCAAGCTAACCGAGAGGCCGGCCGCGTGGAACAAGCGAAGGTTCCGGCAGACCTCAGCCGGGGGATACTCCCGGCTGTCGCGGCCCACGGCCAGGAACAGCGGCAATCGTCGGGCTTCGAGCAGGTTGCCGAACGGCGCGCTGCTGCTGGGAAAGGCACCACACAGCGACAATACACCGGCAAACCGCCCCGGAAGGTTCATCGCCACGCGGAAGGCCATGGTTCCTCCGCAGCCGAAGCCGGCCAGGAAGACTCGCCGCCGGGCGATGTGAAATCTGTGCCGGGCAGTCTCGATGCCGTCGAAGATTCGCCCTTCAGCCCGCTGGATGTGATCTTCTGACTGCTGCCACCCGTAGCTCCCCCGATCAGATCCCTCCGCCTCGGAGAGAGAGGCGCCGCGGGGAGCCACCGCCTCGTAGGTGCTGATGCTCACCTGCGGCTTATTCGGCATCAATTGGCCTTCGTCGGCACCCCGCCCGTGCAGCCACACCAGCAGAGGATACGCGTACCCGGGTTCATAATGTAGCGGGGCAAACAAGGCACAAGTGGTCTCGTGCGAAGGCGCCGAAAACAGTGCCGACTCGATGTGAAAGGGCGTGTGGCCGGATGGCCCTCGATGGGGCTTGAGAGAATGGTCAATGCGGTGCATGAGGGTTAGATCTTCTGGTAATGGGATGATTTTGGATGACGGTAATGAGTCCGAACGCGCGGGACCGCACCGAACCTGACTCGCCCGCGGCAATCCCCCTTATCTGAATACCGGAACTCTACCGCATTTGCCTGCGAGTTGTCAAGCGCACCAACACTACAGAAAACAGAAACAGGTCGAAACAGGTCCACAGCGGTTGCGGACCAAAGAGGCAAATGGAACGTGGCAAGACAGCGGATGCTCAAGGGGGGTTTGTGGATAACACCGCCAGCGGCCGCGCGTCCCAAGATTACCGGCGTTGAGCTGAATATCGGGTGTGCGGCAAAAGACCTTGCCTCGGCAACGACGCGAATTGTCTGCAATCATCGGGGCCAGTGTGTGAGAGATCGCCGAAAATCCCGGCTCTCAAAAGGTTTACCTCAATCGCTGCGTAAACATTCGCCCAACCCGTCAACAAACCTCGTTACGACGCTCCGCGTCGTAACGGACTGTCGCACGCTCCGCGTCGAACAATCGGCGCAACTCGTTGCGGCACACTATTTTCTGCTTCACCGACGCGGAGCGTCGAGGACATTGCGTTCCCACGCAGAGCGTGGGAACGAGAAGTGCAGGACGGCTTGGGAGAATGCTTACATCGCTGCGTTGTCTGTTCCATCCCGCCGGCTGGAAATGACTGCCGTCTCTCAATAGCGAACAACGCTTGCCGGGGAACGACCCTATTCTTACCAAGTCTTCCCGAATGCCCCCGTGTAACGCAGTCGCGGAGAGTGACTCGTGCGCTGGCAGACGTCCACACGTTTCAGATCCGCCCTGAGTCCGTCAATTTGGCCATGGTTTGCACCAGGGCCTTGACAGCTTCGACGCTTTTCTGGAAGGCGGCTCTTTCGGAGTCGGTCAGATCGAGCTCGATGATGCGCTCCACCCCACCAGCTCCCAGAATTGCCGGCACCCCCACGTAGTAGCCACCGACTCCGTACTGTTTATCGCAGTAGGCGGCGCAGGGGATCAGCCGCCGCTGGTCGCGGATGACGGCCTCGACCATCTGGGCAGAGGCGGCGGCCGGAGCGTAGTAGGCGCTGCCGGTCTTCAGCAGGGCGAGGATTTCTGCACCACCGTCTCGGACACGCTGGACGATCTGGTCCAGCCGTGCCGGCTGGAGCAACTGTGTGACCGGAATCCCGGCCACCGACGCGCAACGGGGCAGCGGAACCATCGTGTCGCCGTGTCCGCCCAGCAGCATGGCCGAGACGTCCTCGACGCTGATGGCCAACTCCATGGCCAGGAAGGCCCGAAAACGAGCGGTATCCAACGCCCCCGCCTGGCCCACCACTCGTTGCGGCGAAAAGCCGGTCACCTGCCAGGCGCGTTGCACCATCGCATCCAGCGGGTTGCTGAGCACGATGACGACGGCGTGGGGACTGGTCCGACGGATTTGCTGGGCCACGGAGCCCACGATTCGGGCGTTGGTCACCAGCAGATCGTCGCGGCTCATGCCCGGTTTGCGCGGCACCCCGGCGGTGATCACCACCACGTCGCTATCGGCGGTTTCCTCGTATCGGGTCGTGCCGGTGAGGAAGGCATCGAACCCCGCCACCGGCGAGGCCTGCATCAGGTCTAGTGCCTTGCCCTGGGGTATGCCTTCGGCCTGCGGGATGTCCAGCAGGACGATGTCGCCCAACTCGGCCGCTGCGCACCACTGGGCGGTGGTGGCCCCGACGTTTCCCGCCCCCACGATGGTGATCTTTGCACGCTTCATCAGTGGTTCCTTCCTGGCTGTTTGCGGCCTGGAAACTGCCGTCAATCATCATTTTCCCACGTCATTCATTCCCCCCGTGCGTCCCTTCCAGGCCGCCGAAATCCGGGATGCCGTCGGCGCCGAGTCGGATATCGTTCAGCGAGACGTTGGAGTCGATCGAGTGGGTCTTGGCGATGGTTTGGTCGTGGAATCGCTTGTCGGCGCGGCCGGATTGCCACACGACAAGCCAGACACCCAAGAGCGCCAGCACGAACAACCCACCGGCGATCGCCCCGACGGTGGGGCTTATCAGGGGGGACTTTGTCTGCGGATACCAGACCGGCCGACGGCCGATCAACAGGGGGGCCGGTTGTCGGGGGGCGGGGCGGCCGGCCTCGGGCGCCTCGCCTGACGGGGCTACATGGTAACTCCACAACTTGAAAAAGAAGCCTGCCACGCGGACCTGCTCGCTGTACTCCGGACCGTCGCCGGTGGGCATCCCCTTGGGAAGCTCGCGGACACAAAACACGAGCGGGTTGCCCTCCGAGTCGTCGGTGAAGAGGGAGATTTCATAATAGTGATTGATGCCGAAGCGGGCCACGACATCGGGGTCGTCGACGCGGACCCGCACCACCCGACGTGCCCTGCCCGACAGCGAAACCAACCGCCCGTGCTGCTTCTTGGCCTCCATGAACAGGGGGACCACGGAGAAGTGCTCGTTGCCCTGCTTATCGGTCCGTTTGAGTTTTTCGCCGGCGTGTTTCAACTGCTGGTCGGCTTGGCGGAGCAATTGGCCCGGCTCGGCCCGCCCTGCGGCGTCGAGCATGGCGTAAAAGGCCTCCCGTTCGCGGGCGGCACGTGAGACCTCTTGTTGGTCGTCCAAACGCCTGCTGCGTCCCAAGCCGGTGCGGTTGACTATGTCGTCGAGCAGGCCCACGTCCATGCCGAGATTTCCCAACGGCGTGGGCGGATACCAGGCCATGCGTCGCGCGACGAACACGGGCACGGGGCGAGTGCGATCCTTGCCGGCGAACTTCAAGAACAGGCCGAAGGCCCCTGCCCGCTCGTCAACCGGCCCGCCTTCCCGCCACTGCTTGGGAACGTTCTCGGCGAAGATCACCGCCGGCTGCCGGTCGTCCAAGATGAACTCGCAGCGGTAGTACTGCTTCAACTCGAACCGCTCGACCACCTCCGGCCACGGCCGGCGAAGCTCCACCCGGGTGACCCGGCCGGAAAGCAGGAAAAGCTGGCCGCGATCCGGCTCGGGGTCTTCGACGAGCCGGGGCAGGTTCAGCTCGTGACGTACCCATTGGGCGAGGTCGAGCGGGCGGAAATCGCGCATCCAAAACATGACCTTCAGCAAGGTCTCGGTCTCGTTGTCGTCGACCGGCCGGCCGTCGCTGAGGCCCCGGAAGTGGCTGTCGTCGACGCCGTGCCTGCGGAGCAGGTCTCGGGGGCCGGAAATCATCGGCAGAGCCGGTTCTTCCTGGGACGGCTTCTGGGACGGCTTCGCCGGCTGGACCACTGATGATTCGGCCGATCCCGCGGAGCCAGCTTGCTGCGCGGCCGGGGCCTCTTGTGCGGGCGCGCCGGCCCGGGGTCCTCGACCGCAGAGGAGGGCAACCGCCGCCAAGCCGAGAACGATCCACCGGCGGGAGTGCCCTGTCGTGCTTGGCCTTCGTAGAGAAACTGCCATGCTCTTTCCTGATCGAGCGGCACTGCGAAACCGCAGGCGGCTACGCCTCCGGCCCCTGGCGATCCGCTGTTTCCCACGGCAGCCGCGGGCCAGAGGCGATCTCGGCGTCGCGCAACGCATCGAACTGCGGCGGCGCGGCCGGCTCGCGCGATTGGCCACGCCGCGTTCGCATGTAGACGTAGACCGCCAGAAGCAAACTCACGCAGAGAGCCAATACAATCAACACCAACAGGCTGCCGGCACCAGCCGCCGGCTCCTTGACGGCGGGCGGCGGTTCATACCACCGGACGGTCCGCCCCAACAACACCGGAGCGGTCCGCAGCGAGTCCTGGGCCCGGTAGGCCCAACGCTTGAAGTAGAATCCCGTAACCTCCACGTCCGCCGAGACATCCATGCCGTTCGGAAAGCGCTCCGGCAGGTACAGGCAATAGACGAACATCAACTCCGAGCGATTGTCGGCCGGCTGAAACACGGTCTTATAGTATCGCTCGATCCGGCGATCGTTCTCGGGGACACAGGGAAGCGAGGTCCGGACGATCGTGCCCCGGATGGTGACCAACTGGCCGCGGTACTGCTCAGACTGCCTATACAGTTGGTTGTAGGTAACCCGGCCGGTCGATTCCCGCCGCAGCCGGGCCTCGTCGGTCTTGTTGAGGATTGCGAACAAGTGGAACCAGGCGTCGTGGTCCTGGGGGCGAAAGGTCGTATCGTCGCGGACCGCGTCGAAGTACGCCGGGTTGACGCCCGGAAAATAGCCACCGGCGGTCTCCCCTTCGGCCTTTCGCGGGGAGGGCGAGGCGAATGTGCCGGGGACCTCCTCTTTGGGCGGTTTCTGCGGCAACCGGTCATCGACGGGGGCATCTTCGGCGGGAACCGACGTCGAGCCGTTTCCGCCATCGCTTGAGGCAAAGAACCAGGCCCAGTTGCTCGGGTCGCGTGCCTGGCTCATCAAAAACACCACCAGCCCCAGCGACATCACCAGCAACAACAATCGCCATTGCTCGCGTCGTGAAAGGTAGTTTCGGGGCCGGGGAGTTTGATGGGAGTTTATCACGGCAAACGATTTGGCGATCGGGAGTATCCGCTGTATTCAGTCGGCTGCACACTGCATGGAGAATTGTATCCCGCGCACCGGGCGGCTACAAGCTGACGTTTGGGGTCGTGGCCGCCGTACCGGCGGCCGCTAAACGGGTGATCGTCGGCGGAGCGGCGGCCGCTAAACGGGTGATCGCCGGCGGCCGCCAAACCGCGATTATTTGTGGGGTGCCGCGGCCGTGTCGGCCACGTCCGCAATGGGCAAAGGACCGTCCGCAGCACGGCTGACACAGCCGTGGCACACAAGACTCCTTCGACGGCACGCCTGATGAATAACTCGGTCCAAACGGGACATGGCCGGCAGATGTTGTTCCCTCTGCGGACGCCCCCTTGCTTGTGGAATCGTTCGGTCGGGGCGTTTGTATTGCGGTCCCGCTCGCGGCTCATGGAGCCGGCTAAGAGTTGTACACATTATAGCTGCACAGTAACCGGTCTGCATAGGGGGCTCAGGAGTTCAACCCCAGGCTGCTGGCGTCTACAATAGGAATAGGGCAAGGGTGCCCATCGGGGAATACTCCTTGCGCTCCGAGCCGAATTTCCTTACGGGCCGGTCCTCCGGCGTCGTGAGGGAGGTGCGGCGGCCGGGGCGTTGAGGTGCGGAAAGGAGCAGCAACCTTGGCGCTATCGCTCGCCGAATTCAACCGCATGGTGTCTGAGCACGGCCCAACCATGTATCGGATGGCCTACCGCATGGTGGGTGACCAGCACGAAGCGGAGGATCTCGTCCAGGAGGCCTTCCGGTCGGCGTGGAGGAGCCGGCGGCTGTTTCAGCCCGGCAGCGGCGAGCGGGCCTGGCTGGCGTCGATCCTGCGGCGGCGTGTGGCCGACCACTGGCGTCGCCACCGCCCGCCGATGGTGCTGGCCGGCGAGAGGAGCATCGAGGTCGGCCGGCCCGCCGAGGACCCCCTGCGAGACGACTTTACCGACGAAATGCAGCAGGCCCTGGAGAGGCTTCCGCCGGACCTGCGAGAGACCCTGTTGCTGGTAGTGGTGGCCGAACTGACCCACCAGGAAGCCGCCGACCTGCTGGGGATCCCCCTGGGGACGGTGCTTTCCCGGGTCAGCCGTGCAAGAAGGCAGTTGCGCGAACACCTGCAACTGATGGCCGCCAGCAGTAGAGAAGACCGGCAGTAGAGAAGACTGAAGGGGCCGGTGATCCCGTAAGAGCTATGACTCCAGTGGTGAGTCAAGATTGAAATCAGCGGCTGGGTGCCGGTGGCGGCTTGGCCACCACCGTGCCCCAGAGGCAGGCAAGCTGCCCCCTGATACCGTCAAATCGAGCTTGACGGACCAACAGTCGCCAATCCCGGATTCCCAGCGTACAACATGCCCTCACCTGGATTCAACTTCGGTGCCCGGCAAGATGCCGAACTGCGGGCCGTCCCTGTGCCGGAGGGTCTCTTGGAGCGGTTGCGTCGGGCTGCGCTGGCCGACGACGAGGGTCTGGACGCGGCGATCCGCGAGGTGGCGGTTCCGGCGGGGCTGCTGGGACGGTTGCGGCAGCCGGCGCTGGATACCGATGAAGGGCTGGACGGGGCGCTTCGGGAGGTTCCGGTCCCGGTGGAGTTGCGGGGCCGATTGCAGCAGGTGCCGAAGAACTGGGTCCGCCTGGCCCGGCTGACCCAATGGGCCGCGGCTGCATCGCTGTTGGCGGTCATCGGGCTGTCGTATTTCGGGGCGATGATTGGTTTCCTGATATCGGCCTACCCCTACTCGGGTGAAATCTCCCGACCGAAGCCGATTTCGTCCCTGACGGCGGAGTTTTCGAGCCGGCCCGGTCAATCGGAGCCCGATTTCAGCGTGGCCATTTCGCTTGCCGACGCTGTGCCGCGGGAGGGCCGGTCTGCCGGTTCACCGACACCGGTCCCCGACGTGAAGCTGGTCAGTCTGGGAGGTCCTGAGCGGACGGCGCTGGCTGGATTGAGCGAGCCGCCACTTGTTGGGGCCGGCGACGAGTTGTTCCTGCGCGTGGCCCCGCCCCACTGGGGTTTGTTTCCGACTCATGGTCAGTTTGACGACCTCCCGGAACTGAAGCTAGTTGCGGGGCTGATTCCCCGCGGCATCGACTGGCCGTTGGTGCCGGGCTCCAACCGACATATTTTGATCCGATACGGCGTGCATCCGTTTGTTTCCCCGGCGTCACATCCGCAGTTGCGAAGCGGCCTGGTGCCGCTGGGCGTGGATTCGTCCAGCTACGAGCTGACGCGGCGCCACCTTGAGGAGGGCCGGTTGCCGCCTCCGGACGTGGTCCGGACCGAGGAATTCCTGGCGGCGGTTGACTACGGTTTTCCCCGCCCGAATCGCCAGGCCATGGGGCTTTCCGCCGCGGCCGGGCCTTCCCCGTTTGGCGGCCCCGGCCTGTGGCTGATGCAGGTCGGCGCGCAAGCTCGCCAGTTGGAGGCCCGGAAACAACGGCCGACGTACTTGATTCTGGCCGTTGACGTCTCGGCCAGCATGCGCTGGGGGGGCCGGCTGGAGATGATCCGCCGGGAGTTGAGCGGGCTGGTTCGGCGGCTGGGCCCCGAGGACCGGATCTCGCTGGTCACCTTCAGCGAGGACACCTGGGTGTTGGCGGACGAAGCCGGCCGGGACGAAGCCGACCAGCTTCTGGCCGTGGTCGATCGGCTCTCGGCACAAGGCTCGACGAACGTGGGGGCGGGACTCCGCGAGGCATACGCGGTGGCCGGGCGCGGCGTCGCGCCGCAGCAGACCGCTGCCCGAGTCGTCCTCTTGACCGACGGCCTGGCGGAGTTTGCCCCCGGCACCACGGACAAGATCCAAGAGCGGCTGGCCGATGCAGCCGGCCGGGGGATCCTCCTGGACGTGATCGACCTGGGACAAGAGAAGGGACCCGATCCGCAGTTTGCCAGTTTTGCCCGATCGGGGGGTGGGAAGGTACATCGGGTGACCAGCGGCGACCAACTCCGCTGGGCCCTGCTGGAGATCGCAACGGGCCGGAGCCAGTTGATCGCGGCCGATGCCCGCCTGAAGGTCACCTTCAACCCGAACGCCGTCCTGGAATACCGGCTGCTGGGGCATGAGGCCAAGGCGGTGGCCGGCCTGATGCCGGCCCATCCGGAGGCCGATTTCCGCGCCGGCCAGTCGGCAACGGCGCTCTACGAGATCCGGCTGAAGCCGAGCGGGCCTCAAGAGGTGGCCACGGTCGAATTGACCTGGCGGGAACCCGGCCCAGGCAAGCCCCACCTGCTTACCCGCACCGTCCGACGCGGACAATTCGGCTCCTCGTTCGTCGAGGCCCCCTTGTCGCTGCAAGAGGCCGCTCTGGTTGCCGAAGCGGCCGAGGTGCTCCGACAGTCCCCGTATTCCCCGAATTCCTGGGATTCCCCTTCGCGGGGGCTGGCCTGGGTGCTACAACTGGTCGGGCAGGTCGATACGCGGTTGTACCAGCGGCCCAGCTTTGGCGAGTTCGTCTCGCTGCTCGAGCAGGCGGAGAAGGCAAAGCCGCACCGCGGGAGGTGACGGCCGGGCGTCTGCACAATGTCGGGCGAGGCTTTCGTGGAAGTGAGTAAGGCCGGCTGTGCCGGCCGTTTATGGATAGGTATGATAGTCAGATGTGGTCGGCACAGCCGGCCCCACTTGTCCGCCGGGCGGAGAACGGGTAAGAGTTATCCCTAAGGCTGCAAAAAACCACGCTGAAGGCGCTGAACAACATAGCCCAGGGGCGCGCAGCGCACCCTGGGATGAGAGGCGATCAAACGTCCCGAAACCCCGAAGGGG
>CAZUAM010000071.1:0-16715 GCA_964618095.1 uncultured Planctomycetaceae bacterium
CAAAGGGAGAAGGTGGCCGATTGACAGATCGATGGCCTCAGTGGTGGCTGCGAGTGCAGAAGCACCACTCCGAAGTCTTCTGAAATGAAATCTTCCCAGCCCAGCCACAAGACTCCCAGATTAGGATCTTCCCTGATTTGAGAAATCCGTTATCCCGGTGTAAGCTCCCAATCTTTCCAAACGACGTAACTCTTTGCCAGCAAACGAGAACGGAATTATTAGTAGGGACAGGTAGAGGTACGATTTGCCAGCCCTCCGTCCCGAAGCGGAGATCCCGCTCGACGAACTCCCAAATGACCAGCTTCTTGTTGGCCAGCAGCTCCCCGCGGCGATACAGTTCCTGCCGCACCAGCGTGGAGGCGCCGCCGTCGTTGACGATGGACGTCAAGGGCTGGCCGAGTTCGCGGGCAAGATGCGCGATGAAGCCGGCCGCCTGTGGTTCGTCGCGTTCGTACACCCGCAGGAAGCTGTCGCCCAGGATCAGGATCTCCGCGTCAGGTGTGTCTTCATAGAGCGCGCCCGTCTGGTCCCTCACCACTTGTCGGCAGAGGATCTTTTCGGGAGCCGCGTGGCGTTCGATCTGCGGAACGCGCAACATCTCGAACAAGTCGCCAACCCGTTCGAGCCGGACGGGCTTCTGCCGGTAGCGCAGCGCTCCAGGCCGGGCCCAGCCTCGCTCCTTGATGCGCTCCGCCACGGCCACGGCCGCCACGGCGAGTCCGGCCGGCGACCAGTGCGTGTCTTGCCTCAGGTAGAGCGGATCCGGATTGCGATTCTCTGGCCGTTGCTTGGCTCGGCGGAAGGCGGCGAAGAGGTCCACGACCTCGACGTCGGCGGCCTTCAGCCCGTCCAGCAGCTCTTGGCTCCGACGGCAGACGACGACGCTTCCCCGATCCGCGCGACCCGTGAGCATCTCGGGATAGATGCTCCCCTTGTTGGGGACCGGAACGACCAGCAGCCGGATGCCTCGGGCGGCCAACTGGTCGCGAAATGCCAGGATTGCCTGGAGCGGTTCGCCGGGGGCCGTATTCGGCAACTCCGGCGGCGGCCGCTCGGTCAGATACTGCAGTGCTGGTCTGTAAAAGATCCACCCGTCGCGTCCCACGAGCGCCTTCTCGCCCGCGTCGCCGAGCAATGCGAACTGGGCGTACTGCATCCAGGGCCGCAACGCCCGGGCCACCACGCTCGCTTCTTCCATGTCCGTCTCGTAGGTCCGCAAGTTCTCGGGCGCGGGGGCGCGGGCGAAGAGTTCCAGCACCTGAGGCCGCGCACCCCGCTGCAGTTCCGCGCCTGCCTGGATCAGGGCCACGCTGCCGATCAGCGCCACGAATCCAACCGTTACTGAGATCTGGACACGAGGAATTCCCGACAACGCCAGCTCCTAGAACTGGAAGTACAGAAACGGGTTGAACGACTGAGCGAACATCACCAGAAGCGACAGACAGAAGGCCAGCCCCAGACTGAACGCCTTCGGCCAGGTGATCACCTCCGACCACCGGTACGCCTGGATAGGCAAGAGGATCAGCAGCGCGCCGATGCCTGCGACCAGCAAGGTACCCTGGGTGTACAACTGGGCAGACAACAAGGCGGCGCATGCATCGCTGCTGCCTGCGCCCAACATCACGCCCAGGTAATCCACGGCCTGCTCCAGGTTGTTCGATCGGAACGGGACCCAGGAGAAGAGCACGAGGACAAACGTGGCGCTGATGCGAATCGGCCGCGGCAGGCCGTGGTAGAGGCTTCGCTTTCCCATGGCGCGCTCGAAGGCCAGCAGCACTCCGTGGTAGGCTCCCCAGACGACGAAGGTCCAATTGGCGCCGTGCCACAGCCCGCCCAACAGCATCACAATCGCCAGGTTCAGGTAGGTCCGCCGCGGCCCTTTGCGATTGCCCCCCAGGGGAATGTAGAGGTAATCCCGCAGAAACGTGCTCAGGGAGATGTGCCAGCGACGCCAGAAGTCGGTGATGCTCTCGGCCAGGTAGGGCGAATCGAAGTTCTTCAGGAAGCTGAACCCGATCATCCGCCCCAGACCGATGGCCATATCCGAATAGCCGGAAAAATCGAAGTAGATCTGCATCGCGTAGGCCACCGCGCCGAACCAGGCATCCAACGTGGTCAGTTCCTGGGCGCCGAACGCGGCGTCCGCCGCGTGCCCCATCGAATTGGCCAGCAGGATCTTCTTGGCGAAACCCAGCACGAACAACGCTACGCCCGAGGAGAACTTGTCCCACGTGTGTGTCCGGTGGACGAGCTGCTGGGCCACCGTGTGATAGCGGACGATCGGCCCCGCCACCAGTTGGGGAAACAGCCCGATGTAGCAGGCGAAATCCACCAGCGACCGCGCCGCCGGCGCGGTGCCGCGGTAGACGTCGATGGTGTAGCTCAGCGCCTGAAACGTATAGAACGAGATTCCGATCGGCAGGGCGATCTGCAGCACGCGGACGCCCTCGGCACCCCACCACCCCAGCACGTGGTTGAAGTTGGTCTCGAAGAACATGAAGTACTTGAAGAACCCCAGCGTACCCAAGCTCACGCAGACCGCCGTCACGACGCTCCCCAGCCGTTGGCGCCGGCTGGCTCCAGGCCGCGCCGTCAGCCGCCCGCAGACGTAGTTCACCACCGTGACGGAAAGAATCAGCAGAATCAACCAAGGGTTCCACCAGCCGTAGAAGACGTAGCTTGCCAGGAGCAGAAACCCGTTTCGGGCTGGGGACGCGCGCTCCGCTCCGAGGCCCACGACGTTCAGCAGATACGGTAGGGCGTAGTAGACCAGCAGCACGGTGGGCAGGAAGTAGAAAACGAAGATGTGGGTCGTGAATACCATCTGCCACCCTGTGTCAGCACACCTCCGCGGCCGGGCGGCCGGGTTCTCCGGCCTGGGGACGCGCCGGGGCTACTCCGTCACCAGATTGGTCCACACCGCCCAGTAGATCGGACCCGTCGGCTGGCCGAAGTACTTGTTGACCATCGCACCCATGTAGTGGTCGTCGATCGGCACCTCGAGTGCCATCCGGTGTACCTGCCCGTCCCGAAAGGCCTCGAGGTCGCCCCCGATCCCTGGGGCGCGCCGGTCAGCGGCATCGCCACGCGGCTTGAACGGGTTGTAGTGGCCGACGTAGATCACCTCCCCTTCCACCTGTCCGCGATGCACTTCCCGCACGCGGTATTTCAAGATCGTCGCGTAGTTGTAAAGGTCCCGCTTGAAGATTGCCCCCTCGGGGACCTCGACGAGCTCCGCCGTCACCTCGCTGCTGCCCCGCGAGGTGACTTCGTCGTCCTCGCCCGTGCCCGAAGGGCCGGCCTCTCGCGTACAGGAGGCAGATGCCAACCCCACGGTCAGCGAAACGACGGCGAGAAGATGAATGCGTCTGGGTCTTGTCATCGGCGAGATCCGTCGTGCTCTTCGGAATCCGTGGAAGGTTGAATCGCGTTGGCCGGGGCCGTCTTGGCGTACGTCCAGTGCGGCTCCCAGCCCTCGCCCAGGTCGAGACGAGGTCCCCGTCGCGCCCGAGGATACTGCTTCTGCAATCCGGGGCTCTGCCCGCCCACCATGGGAGCGTCGGCCCGCCGGATGATCGCCATGTGGGCCCCCGTGCTGTCCCGACCGCCCATGTCCGCGGCACTTCGCGTGAACAGCAGGTACGCACCGTCGGGCGAAGCGCAGGCGCCGTAGATGTGGCGTCCTTCTTCCGCGTAGAGCATGCGTCTGTTGCGTCCGTCGCTGCCGCCCACCCACAGCTCGGCCCAGCCGCCCTCCTCGGGCACGATTCCCCGGGCGTAAAGGATCTGTTGCGAGTCGGGCATCCAGTCCGGCGTGCAGTTGTACCGATCCGTTTCGCTGACCGCACGCACGCGCCCCGTGGCGGCGCTCAAGCACCCGATGTTCCAGAACGGACCCAGCCCGTTGGCCGTGCCCGTGAACCGTTTCCCGTCACCCGACCACACGAGCTGCTGGACTATCCCTTGGCGGGGCAACTGCCGCGTCACCTTGTGGCTGGCAAGGTCGACGATCCGGATTCCGCGCTTGTCCAAGTAGGCGATGCGCTTCCCTGCCGGGCCCCACGACGCCCAGCAAAACCCGTCGCCGTGCGACACCGGACGCGTGCCGTCTGCATTGGCAACCACGAGTTCAAACGTGCCGTACGTGTTGTTGTCCACCGTCTCGGAGTTCGGCATGCGGTAGTAGAGGATCTTCTTCCCGTCCGGCGAGAACCGCACTCCCGCTTCGTGGTGACGCCGCGTATCGGTGATCCTGTGCCGATCTGATCCGTCGGGCCGCATCACGAACAGGTCCCAATCGCCCCGACCCGTCGGGGCGCTGAAGGCAATCCAGCCCTTGTCCCTCAATTCGGTGGCCAACGAGGCCACTCCGTCACCAGCCCCGGCCGACTCGGTCTCGGTGGGTCTGGGGGCTCCCCCATTGCCGGTCTGTGGCTCGGGCGCCCCAGTAGAAGGCCGCGCCGGGAACTCCGCCAGCGTCCAGCATGGCTCCCAGCCCACCGGAAGCCTCAAGACGGGGCCGCTGCTCACCTCCCGATGGAGTTGCCGAAGCTCTCGGCTCACACCGCCGATGATCGGCGCGTCGGCCAGCCGCATCAGCCCCATGGGCGAGCCGGCCCTTTGGGGGTCACCGTCTTCCCGCATGTTGCCGGTGAAGAGGACGTACTTGCCGTCGGGCGAGACGTGGCCGCCGTAGATGTGCCGGCCGTCCTCGCCGTAGACCAGCCGGCGCGACCGGCCTTCCACGTCGGCCATCCAGAGCTGGGTCCAGCCCTGACCGCCGTTGCCCTTCTGTCCCGCCGGACGGTTGGAGAACACCAGCCGGCGCCCGTCGGGAAACCAGTCGGGCGTGCAGCAGTCCACGCGGCTGACCGCGGCGGCCTCGCCCGTGGCCACTTCCATCACGGCAACACTCCAGCCGGTGCTGTACGAGTTGGCCACGCCGCAGACCCGCTTCCCGTCCGGTGACCAGGTCGTCTGCTGAAAGAACCCCTTCCGTGGAAGAGTTCGCAGCACCTTCCCCGTGGCCAGGTCGACGAAAGCCACACCCCGGATCGAGAGGCAGGCGATTTGCTTGCCGTCCGGGCTCCAGCTCGCCCAGGGGTATTCGCCCTTGCCGCCCACGACCTTTGCGCCCGTGCCATCGCTGTCGGCCAAGACCAGCGTTCCCTGCGTGCCGTAGTCGTTGCCGTCGATCGTTGCCTCGCGGGGCAGGCGGCGGTAGAGCAGCCGGCGGCCGTCGCGGGAGAACTGGGCCGCCGCCTCGTGGTAGTCCGGCGTCCGCGTGATGTTCCGCAGGTCCGCTCCGTCGGGCCGACAGAGGAACAGGTCCCAATCGCCGTCCGCCGATCGGCCCGAGTAGACGATCCACCCCTGATCACCGACTTCTTCGCGCAGGCGCCCCACCGGCCCCTCGCGAGTGGCCTGGGCGTCGGAAGTCAGCCCGCAGCAAGCCTGCAAACCGACAAAGATCCCGGCGCCCACGAAAACGATGTATGCGATTGTTCTGCACATGGTCAGGATTCTCCCTGTGGCCGAACCCGCACCCGAGACCCAACGAACCGCTATCAACACGTGTAGCCCCGGCGGCACAACCCCCGTACAAGTCACGCGGCGAATCATAGTGAACCTCGTATCTGTAACAGGGGTCTCGGCACTGGCGGATTCCTCCCTCAATCGTTGGCCGGCTACCAGAAATGCCAATAGATGCCGATCCAGGCGGCCGCGTAGACGGCGAACCACAGCTTCACCTGTTTGTACCAGGGCCGCGGGGGGCCCTGGTCGTAATGGGCCAGAAGTGCCGGCCTCCAGAGGAAAGGTTCCCACTTCGAGGGTTCGGGCGGCGGGGTGGCCAGGGAGACCACGACCACCAGAAGCATGATGATCACCTGGGCAATGAAGGCGACGTAGAGCCAGTGGAGATCGACGCCCACGGCGGGCAGCCCGGCCGCCAGCGTGACGACGATCACCAACCCGCCGATGATGCCCACCACGCCGCCCGGATAGTTGGCCCGTTTCCAGAGGATCCCCATCAGGATTACGGAGATGAAGGGCGTGGCGACATAGGTCACGCCGGTCTGGAAGTAGAGGAAGATCCCACCCAAGTTCCGCACCAGGGGGGCCGTCAGGCAGGCGACAGCCAGGGCCAGCGCGGCAATGATGCGTCCGGCGCGGATCAAGTCCCGCTCGCTGGCTTCGGGGCGGATGAGCCGGCGGTAGACGTCCAGCGAGAAGATGGTGGCGGTGGCGTTGGTCAGTGCACTGGTAGTGGACATTACGGCGGCCAGAAACCCGGCCAGCACCACGCCGCGGAGTCCCCACGTGGGGGCGAACGTCTTCAGCGCGAAGGGAAAGGTCTGGTCGAGGTTCTCCAGCGGCGGCTCCCGGTGGAGCTCGTGGATCCAGTGATAGACGATGAAACCAAGAAAACAGGTCACCAGCGGCCGCAGGAAGTTGATCATCCCGGCAAAAATGATACCCATCAGCCCGTCCCACGTCGACCGCGCCGTGAGCACCCGCTGGATCATCACCTGATTGGTCGACTGGTAGAACAGGAAGACGCCCAGGGCGCCGCAGAGCAGGCCCAGGAACGGGGCGACGGGGTCGTCCGGTGGGCGGTAGAGGTGGAATCGCTCGGGGGCGGCGGCCTCCATGGCTGGCCAGCCGCCGGGGACATAGGCCAGGGCGACGAAGAACAGCACCAATCCGCCCCCCAGGAGCATCACGCACTGGAACGCGTCGGTCCACATAATCGACCCCAGCCCGCCCTTGATGGTGTAAATCCCCACCACCGTGGCCGTCGTCCACAGCACGGCGTAGAAGTTCCAGCCGGTCAGTTCGTGCAGGGCCAGACTCCCGCCATACAGCACGGGCACGAGAAAGACGAAGACGTAGGCCAGGAGCATCGTCCAGCTATAGAGATTGCCGCAGAGGGGGCCGAACCGGCGGGTGAGCAGCTCCGGCACGGTCGCCACCCGGTTCTTCAGGTAGATGGGGATGAAGAAGACCAGGACCGGCACGTAGACCGGCAGGCTGAACCACTCCCAGTTGGCCACCCCCATGCCGTCCTGGTAGGCCCTGCCGACCGTGCCGACGATTTGCTCGCTGGAGACGCTGGTGGAGACAAAGGCCAGGCCGATGAGCCACCAGGGCATGCGTCCGGAAGCAAGGAAGAAACTGGCGGCCGTGTCGCCGGCCCGACGCGAGGCCCAGAGGCCGATGCCGAGGACCGCCAGGACCGTGGCCAGGATGACGGCGACGTCGGCCGGGCTGAGGTGGAAATCGGACACGGCAGTCTCTGGGTTGCGAAGGCGTGGGGTGGCGTTCCGCGCGGCTAGGGCAGCACCCGCCGCGTCAGTCCCCGTTGGTAGGCGTCCAGCCGGCAGAAGCCCTCCGCGTAGCGGCAGCCGGCTGCCAGCCCGCGAAAACGGGCCTGGGTGAACATCATCTCCATCATGTCCGTCTCCGCGAGCTCCGCCATGGCTTGGAACTGGCTCGCGTGGCAGCCGAGCATCTGCTTCTTCGTTTCGATCACTGGGGTGATGTCCACGTATTCATTGGGCAGGAAGCCGATCCCGCCGAGATTATCCATGTAGTACACCTGGGCCTGGCCGAACCGGCATGCCGGCTGGGTCTGATCCGGCAGGTGCGGCAGCCCCTTCTGGAAATACGAGTCGAAGACCAGTTGCGAGACGTAGCGGTGGTCGGGGTGGTAGTCGGTGGGGCTGTGGGTGAGAATGACGTCGGGGTCGGCCTCCCGCAGGACGTCGATCATCAGGCGGCGTTGCTGGAGATCCGGGAAGACGAGCTCGTCGGTCACGCCCGGCCACAAGAGCCGGGCCCCGATCACGGCCGCCGAGGCCTCGGCTTCGCGCCGGCGGACGGCAGCCAGCTCGTCGGGTAGAATGTGCACGTCGCCCATGTTCCCGCTGGTGAACACGGCCATAATGACCTCGTGTCCATCCGCGGCATAGCGGGCGAGCGTGCCGACACAGTTTAGTTCCAGGTCGTCGGGATGGGCGCCGACGGCCAGGATCCGAAGTCGGGCAGGTGTGGCAGGCATAATGGACGTATCGTGTTGTTTGGGGGATTCCAGAGTGCAAGCGGATTGGCCGGGCGGAGCCGCAAGCGGCCCCGGGCACGTGCCCGGAACGTTACAGCACCCCGTACTTGGAGTACACTTCTCGCAGAGACTTCCCTTTTATCAGTTCCGCGCGCGAGGCGTTCTCGCGGCCCGCCTTGTCCGCGGCCATCTCGAGCGCCTCGTCCTCCACGTCGCGGGGCACGACCACGAGGCCGTCGAAATCGGCGAAAGCCAGTTCGCCGGGCTGGACCAGGACGTCGCCGCAGCGGACCGGCACGTCGTAGGCCATCACGCGACCGCGGCCCATGCTGTCGACCGGGCGGATGCCCGCGTAGAACACCGGGAAGCCCAGGGCGACAATCTTTCGGCAGTCGCGGACGTTGCTGTCGCAGACGCACCCGGCCGCCCCGCGGACCTTGGCCACGGTGCTCATCAGCTCACCCCACGGGGCGTTCGTGCCGGCGTGGTCGGTCGAGTGGATCACGACGTCGCCCGGCCGCAGCGAGTCGATCAGGTCGATTTCCAGGCCGTAGGGGTCGTCGTTGTCGACGTAGTCGGTTTCCATCCAACGGACAGTCCGGGCGCGGCCGGCGAAAGTGGAATTGTCGGGGTCCAAGGGCCGCAGACGCTGGTGCATGGCCTGGTGCCGGCGATTCAGGCCGTCGAGCACGTCGCAGACGACCGACACGTACAGGCGCTCGCAGATCCAGCGGAGGCGATCGGTCTCGTTGGCGAAGTGGGGCATGCGGTTACTCCCAGGCAAAAGGCTCCAAGACCGGGAGGATCACGCACCGGGCCGATAGGCCACGGCGGCTGACGAAGTACCGGAACACTTCCGGGTTCTCCGCGTTGACGGCCATCATATCATAGTGGTTCGGCAGCACGAACCGGGGGCCCACCGCGGCCGTCAGCTCCACGGCCTGTTCGACCGTGAGGTTACCCCACTTGCCGTTGATGGGTACCAGCAGCACGTCCACGCCCTTCGGTGCGGCCTCAAGCAGCAGCGGCATAAAGGCCGTATCGGAGGCATGGTACACGCTCCGCCCGTTGGCAAACGTGAGCTTGTAGCCGGTGGTGTCGAGCACCTCCGCGGAGGTCGGCAGGGCGAAGACGCCTTCCACGGCAACCCGATCGACCGTTTCTTGCTGGCCCGCGTCGACCACGCAGATCCTTTCCGGGGGCACGCCCAGCTCCTCCAGCTTCCGCGCGGCCAGGCGCGGAGCGACGAACGCGGTCGAGGCTTTGTGCCGGTAGGGGCGGATCGTGTCCGGGTCGAGATGGTCGAGGTGGTCGTGTGTAACGACGTAGAGATCGACGCAGAGATCCTCCGGGGCGATCGGCACCGGGACGAGGCGACGGCATTCGGGCATGTCGGCCGCGGCCGCATCGCTCAGGTAGGGGTCCACCGCCACGGTCACGCCGCCCGAGCGGATCACGTAACCGGCCTGCCCCAGGAACCAGAGGGCGGCCTGATCGTCACGAAGCAGGAGGCGGCGGATGCAATCCATGGCAACTCTTGGTCGGTCAGGCCACTCGGTATCGGCTGACGGCTTCCTCATCGACCTCGATTCCCAGGCCGGGCCCGTCGGGAACCTGCATTGTGCCGTCCTCTTCCAGCTGGATGGGGTTGCGGACGATCTGTCGGAGCATGGGGTTGTCGGAGACGTTGTACTCCAGATACAGGCTTCTGGGCAACCAGGCGTTGACGTGCAGGCTGGCGGCGGTGAGCAGGTCGGTGAGCCAGGCGTGGGGGCAGACGTCGACGCCGGCCCGTTCTGCCTCCCAGGCGATTCGCCGCATCTGCGACAGGCCGCCGCAGCGGCTGACGTCGGGCTGGATGACGTCCACCTTACCCCGCTCGATGAGTTGCCGGAAGCCCCAGGCGGTGGCCTCCTGCTCGCCGGCGGCGATGCGGGTCCTGAATCCGGCCGCCTTCACGCGTGCGTAGCCCTCGTAGCACTCCGGGTGCAGGAAATCCTCCAACCAGTAGAGCTGGTAGGGCTCCAGCTCTCGTAACAGGTCGATGGCGTCGTAGGCACTGCTGTCGGACCGCCAACCGGCGTCGATCATCAAATCGACGTCGGGGCCGATGGCCTCGCGGGCGGCGGCCACCAGGGCCACATCGCGCTTTCGGTCATTGCCGAAGGCGCCCCAGCCGAACTTGATGGCGCGAAAACCTCGCCGCAGGTAGAACTCGCAAGCCATCCTGATGTCGTCGGGGGTGGGTCGAAAGAGCGTCGAGGCGTAGGCGCGCACCCGTTTGCGGCAGGCCCCCCCCAGCAGCTTGTAAACCGGCCGGCCAATCGCCTTGCCCATGATGTCGTGGCAGGCAATGTCCAGACCGGAGAGGACCTGCATGGCCACGCCGCGGCGGCCGTAATAGGCGGTTCCCCGGTAGACCTTTTCCCACAGCCGCTCGACGTCGAAGGGGTCCTCGCCGATGGCCAGATGCCGCACTCCCTCCATCATCTTCGTGCCGCTGGTCGGAGCGCGAACCGCCGCCGCGGCCACGTGCGGCGCGGTCTCCACGTCCGACCAACCGACGATCCCTTCGTCGGTCGAAACCTTCAAGAGCAGGCAGCGCTGCACGCCGTTCGCCTCACGGCTGTCCTGCGGCGCGGCGTACTCGTGGGGCGATTCCAGGACGATCGCCTCCAAGTCGGTAATCTTCATCAATCCTCTCCCAAGACGAATGCCACTTTCAGTGCCTCGTCCTTACCCTGGCCGGCCAAGTGCAGTGCATCTTGCCAGCGCGACAGTGGTAGTCGGTGCGTGATCAAATCTCTCAGTGCAAGCTGTTCGTCGGCCAGAAGCACCAGCGCCTCTTCGCGAAACCCCTCGTCGTTACACGCCCCGAGAATCTCCAGCTCGCCCACGTGGACGCGGAACAAGTCCAGCGGCACGGGACGTGAGATACCGGAGAAGACGACCAGCCGTCCCCTGGCCCGGAGCGCCGCCAGCCCCAGCCCGACCGCCTCCGGGGAACCGGCGCAGAGGATGGCCTCGTCGACTCCTTCGGCGCCCGCATGGTTGCGGATGACCTGAAGCACGTCGCTCTCCCGCCGCTCGTCGATGGCCACGGCCCCCGTGGCGTGGCGCATGCGGAACTCGTGGTGCCCGAGGATGAGCACCTTGGCGCCGATGCGCGTCGCCAGGCGGGCGGTGATGACGCCGAACGGGCCGTCCCCGAGAACCAGCACGCAGTCGCCGGCTGCGATCCTCGCTCGCCGGACCGCCTCGAGGCAGACTGCGACCGGCTCCAGCAGCGCGGCCACGGTCGCCCCCATGCCCTGCGGTACCGGAAGCAGCCGGTCTGCGCGGATGCGAAAGAACTCGGCAAACGTGCCGTCCCGGTTCAGTCCCAAGTGCCCCATGTCGAGGCAGAGGTGTCCCAGGCCACGACGGCAGTTGGTGCACTGGCGGCAAGGGATCACTGGGTGGGCGGCGACGGGCTGCCCCGGACGGAAGTCGTCGACGCCTTCTCCGGCCGCGGCGACCATGCCGGCCGCCTCGTGCCCCAGGACGCGGGGCAGCGGACCACCAAAGGGGTTCTCGGCGACGTCGATCAGATCGGAGGTGCAGATCGTCGTCGCCGCGGTCTGCACGAGGACCTCGCCGGGCCCGGGACGCGGCACCGGCATTTCGACGGACTCGACGTAGCCGAGCCGCCGCAGAAGCAACGCTTGCATCGTGGCCGGAACGTTCATGCAACACCTCCCGTGCCCGGATGCTCCAGCCCCAGCAGCTCCAGGGCGTCGCGGTGCAGGATCTCCTCCAGTATATCCTCGGGCACCGCCGGCAGCCCGCTCGCCCCCAGGAGGGCATTGACGTTGCGCAGGCCCGCGATCGAGTCGGCGGTCGTCGTCGCCGGGAAGTCGGAACCGAAGAGCAGCTTGCCGCTCGCCCCGTACTCGGTCACCAGACGCATGGCATGATAGAACTGCCAAGGGCGGTAGTAAAGGGCAGAGAGATCGGCAAACACGTTGGGCTGCTTGCGGATGACGGCAATCGTCTCGGCCTCCCAGGGATGGCCGAGGTGGGCCAGGACGATCTTCAGCTCCGGGAACTCGATGGCTACCCGGTCGATGTGGACAGGCCGGGCGTACTCCAGAGGCACGCCGCTGGAGAACGTGGTGGCCATGTGGGTGATCACCGGGAGGGCGTACCGCTGGCAGTACTCGTAGATCGCGTAGTATCGCTTATCGTGCGGATGGACTCCCTGGTAGATGGGCCCGAGCTTCACGCCCCGGCAGCCGAGTTCGCCGTGACATCGCCGCAACTCGTCGATGTAGCCCTCCACGCCCGGGTCGATGCTGGCGAAGAAGATCAGCCGGGCCGGGTCGCGGCGGACGTGCTCGACCACCGCATCGTTGTCGCCGTGCCATCCGGTGGCGGCTGCTTGCATCCCGAAGACCACCACCAGGTCGGCCGCCGCCGTGCCTTCCAGGTGATCGTCGGGCGTGAAGGTCCACAAGGCCGGATCGATGCCACAGCGGGCCAAATCCGCGCGGACCTGCTCGCCCAGCGCCTTCTCCGCCTCAAGGAAATGCGTGTGCACGTCGACGATCACGGCTGGGGCACCCCGCTGCGGACAAGGACTGCCTCGACCTCCACACGCCCGCCCTCGACCGGCAGCGCCACGCTCTCCGTCGCGCCATCGAAAGCCGCGGCCTGGCCGTTGAGCTTCACCGATTCGACCCGGCCGCGGAGCCGTAGCCGGAGAGACGATCCCGCCGGGCGGTAGCGTGTGGGCAACTCCAAGATCCCGTGGATCCGGTTCTCCTCGGCAGAAAGCGTGAAGCTCACTGGGCCGAAGCGTGTTTGCAGTTGCTCGATGCGGATCCGCTTCCCCGGTTCCAACCATGCCCGGGGCATGCCCCGACCGATGACGAGCCGGCCCCCTTCGTCGTAGCAGAGCATTCCGCAAAGCATGCGGTTCCAGTAGCCTCCCGCCCAGGGCGTGAGTTCATAGATCCGTCCCGCTCCCCAGGATCGATGCTCGTAGGTAGTCCGGGTTTCGCGGGCCATCTGGGTGGCCAGGCAACTGTAGAGCGTGTAGACGGCCATCTCGGGCTCGTCGCGGCGAACGTAGCTGCAGCCCTGGCCGAGGAAATGCCCTTCGTCTGCCAGGTTCGGCGCCAGCACGAACAGGTTGTCCTGCAGGTTGTGGCAGACCCAGTCCTCGAGCGGTTCACCCGGCGCGAGGATGCCGCTGTCGAGAATGCCCAGCAGGCCGCCATCGACGACCGCGGCGTACCACATGTCCTCCTCATGCCCGTTCGATTCCAGGTAGCCCGGAACGTACGGCACGTAGGTGCCGTCGGCGAGTCGGACGGGCTCGCGGGTCGCCGTGGCCATCTTCAGCCCGCGGAGGATGCAGGCGCGGTAATCGTCGGCGATGGTGCAGAATTCGGCGGCGCGGGGGTGATCGATCCGCTCCAGGACGGTGACCACTTCGTTGAAGCCCAGCCAGTTGATGCAGTCGCTAAAGGTGCTCGTCCCCACGGAACCGTCGGTCACCCGTCCCGCCGGCAGCCAGCCGTAGTTGGCCGGCCGCGAACCGTCCTCGTTCTCGCGCATGGTCAGCTTCCGCTGCGAGGCCGTCCATTCGAGGCTCTTGATCAGCGCCGGCAGCTTTCCGTCGAGCCACTGGCGGTCGTCGGAGAAAAGGTAGTAGCGAGCCGAGACCCACTGAAACCACCCGTGGAAATTCACCCACAACAGCGCGGTGTACCGTGGCGGGGCGTTGAAGAAGCCTTCCCAGTTGGTATACCCGGGAGCGTTCTGAACGCGCTGGCTCCCTTGCCAGCGGAAGCCGGCGTCGAGGTATTGGCGGGCTTCCTCAAAGTGGCCGCGGCGGCAAAGGGCCTCGATCCCGTACGACGTGCAGTGCAGCCACACGTCTTCATAGTGTGTCGGACTCGTCTTCAGTGCGTAATCGCCCTCGCTGTCGAGGTCGCCGGTGATCATGATTCGCGGGTAGATCGTCTTGTACTGCTGGGCAACGGCCGGGTCGGGGACGTCCACCCGCGCTCCCCGCGCCAGCCGCGCGTCCCAGTATTTCTTTGCCGCGGCCAGGGCCTTGTCGAACCCCAGTCGCCGTGCGCGGGCAACCAGATCGGGCGGGACGGCCACGTAGGGGATCACGAGATCGACGTACCCGTCCCGCGGTGTGAGCTTAACCACGGTCGCCTTCTCGTCGGCCGACTCGACGGCGAGGTCGCCGCCGTCGACCGAGAGCACGAGGCGCTTGCCGGCCACCAGGCAGCCGTCTTTGACGGCGGCATCCTTCAGCTCCGGTAGCTGGGAGAGCCGGAGCCAAAGCGGCACGCTGCCGCGCCTTCGCCGGAAACGCACGAAAACCCCCAACGGTTCCCAACCGGTCCGCACCTCCTCGCCCACCAGCGGATAGGCCACGGCGACGGTCTCCACCGCCGTATCGTCCTGCCGCCAGCTTGTGTGCACCGCCAGATGGTAGCCGTCCTCGATCGACTGGGTCACCTGCGGATCCCCGTGCGCCCGGAATTGCGGATTCTTGCCGATCCCAAACGCCACGGCGAAGTCCTGCGCCGCAGGGTGGCCCGTGCCCTTGCTCGAACCGCCCCTCACCTCAATAGTGCCGTTCGAGAGGACGGTGAACTCTTGAGCCACATTGGGCCAGCCGAGAAACATGCGGTGGAAACGGACGTCCGGGATCCGCCGGCAGAAGTACTCGAAACCGACCTCGGGCATCGCGCGAATCCGCTCGGCGACGCGCGGCGACGACGGGCGAGGCACCTGGTAGGCGAAACGGAACGCCCGGCCATCCGTCCCTCCGTCCCACACGTTCGCACCCAGCCACTCCCAGTATTGCTCGCTCGGCGAGCGGAACGGCGCGGCGCGGCCCTTCGCCACGGCGGCCTCCAACTCGGCGATCTCCTCCTGCATGGCAGCAAACGTGCCGCGGCTCGACGCAAAGATGCCTAGGTCCTTCAGCCACACGAACGGCTCGCGCCGAAGCAGCGCGGTCGACAACGTGAAGCCGTAACCGTCGGCCAACATCACTCGCAAAGCACCGTCTTCCGGCAACAAGGCGGTATCGCCGCCGGACCCGATAATGGGCACGCGTTTGGCGGCACGCACTCGGATGCCGTTCGGCATGGGTTCTTTTCCGCGCAGCGGGCTGACGCGGAGCAGCGTTTTGCCGACCGGCACGGCGCGGACCTCCTTGAGCCAAGGCTTGGCCTCGGAGGCCGCTTCCCACTGAATGGTGATCTCCCGCTGCCCCCGGGTCTGCAGCGCCGCAAGGTCAGCCTCCCCGAGCGGCCTCAGACGCAGCAGGTCCACGGTGATGATTCCGTCCGCACTGGCGCGGACCGTGATCTTCGTGCCGGGCTTGCCATCCAGCAAGGCTAGCCGCTTCCATCCGCTGCGGCCGAAATCCCCTGCCCTGCTCGGCAGCAGCACTTCGGCCTCGTCGACGCCCGGGACTTCCACCTTCACGCATGCCTGCGCGGCACGGTTGGGACCGCAGAACGGTGTCGCCTCGAGCAGGTAACGACCGGCTGCGGGAATCGCCCATTCGATGTCCGCCATGGCGTTCTTCTCCCCTGGCTGTTCCAGCAGGGCAACGCCGTAGCCGATGTCACCGGATTGGTTGCGGCCGTAGTCGCGCACGTTGATGGCCGGCCGTCGGAGAGTGGCGCCGTTGCCGAGGTCGTCGAGATAGAGGTGACGCGAGAAGAGGACGTAGTCGAGACTCGTGATTGTCTCCGCCTCGGTGTCGGACCGCACTACCTCGAGCAGGTCGCCCTTGGAAAGGCGGAGCGGCTTGGTGCCCAGCCGGTATAGCCCCGAGTTGCATACTCCCGCATACCCGTCCATGTCGTCGCGAGCCACTTTGGCCGGGTCCAACCCGCAGGCCAGCAGGCGCTGGTCGATGCGGAACTCCCGCCCCGCAACACGGACGAGGACGTCGCGTGCCGACTTGGGCTCGCGTACCCACGCGAGGTAGACGTAGTATTCTCCGGCGGGCGCGGGCACTCGGAGCGTTGCGGCGTCGCCGTCCGGGACGGCAACCGCGCGAACGTAGTCCTTGTGATGGGCGTAGGGACTCTCCGCCGAGACAAAACTGCCCGAGCGGCGGATCGTTTCGTGAGAGAGGTCGGAAACCAGCACTTCCGGAGCAGCGCCGGCCAGACACACACCAAAGAGTAAGATCAGAGTGGACATGATGGGGTGAACTCCACGTGCGTTGGAGGATGTCAACAGGTCTCAGGAGCAGGCAGCACAGCGGCCCGCACCGAATCTCTCGCCAAATCTCTCGTCGTGGTCAAAACACGCTGTCAGTCCTTGAAATAGACTTTCTCACGTCCGTTCACGGTCGCCAGGGCGCGGTAAACACCCAGTTGGATGCGATCCGAGATGAAGTGAACCGAACCGTCGGCGAAGGCGAACTGCACTCCGTAGGGATGCTTGCTGCGGAAGCCGTTCTGGCCCTCGAAGTCGCCGTCTTCGTAGGGAGTGCCGTCGGCATGCGTCGCGTTGGGGGGAACTGCGGCGGTAGCCACGGCTTCGATCGTGTGGGCCCAGGCGTATCCCAGACCCCAGCATGGCTCCGTCACCGCCATGGGACACTTCGCTCGCGTCTCAT
>CAZUAM010000072.1:0-16711 GCA_964618095.1 uncultured Planctomycetaceae bacterium
CGGCGGAGTCTCCGCTGCGGGGGTGTCTGCCTCGGTCTTTGCGGGTCTTTCCGCCGCGGTGTTGCCCGCCTCGTCCGCAGCGGCCGCGGCCGGATCGGTTTGGGGCACAGCGCCCTCGCCCGCCGCCGGTTGCGGTTCGGCGGTCGGCTGCAACACGGCGGGCGGCTGCGGCTGGGCGGCGGACGGCGATGGTGCGTCCGCCGGGACTTGGCCGAGCAGGAAACACCCCACGACGACCATGGTCAACTGCATGGAAACAACCTCCTGGGGGAAAATCGGGACGGCGGCACGATACCTCAAAGGGCCAATAAGGTGACATTTCCGGCCAACTGAGTCAATGGAGATCAACGGGCGGGGCCGGTGGTCGGTGGGCCTCGAAATCACCAGTGCCGGGGTAGCGAGAAGCCGTTGCGGGCGAAAGCCCGGCGCCGAGCGCACAGGACTGGCTGCTCGATAGGTTTTCTGTCCGGGCGCGGCGGAAGGCTCAGATCAAGCCGGGGTGGTGCGGCGATCAGGCGCTTAGTGTCGATGCGACAAACGAGGCAGGGGGTGTGGAGTCCTCCGCAGCTTTCACGCACGCCCGACTGGCTGTGGGGTTAGGTCAGCGGGGCTTTCTCCCTGGAGAGGGGGATTCCACGTCGTCGCGGTCGTCTGCGTGCCAAAGCGGCAGCCCGTTCTGGGCACGCTGGGCAAGTGTTTTCAGTTTCTCTTTGGTACCCGGCATGGCGTCGGAGGCATCGAATTCGGTGAACTCGACCTCCGGCGGCTCGAAATCCCAAAGTCCCAGTTTAATTGCCTCCAGCACGGACTTCGGCACAACAGCGCTCCTTCTATATCGACGCCCAGTTCTTGGATAACTCCGGCACCTGGGGTCGAGCGAGGTCAGTACCGCCGACTCCGACACCGGTTCCTGAGTTTGTCTAACGGTTAAACAGAGCAGTATTTGGTTTTTTGCAGAAAATGTCAAGCAAACTTCGAAAACTGCCGGTGATTCTCGGCAGGTACACGCGCTGCTCGAACTCCACAGGACGGACACGGTTTGCCCAGTTTCGCGCATAACGCCACCAACGGTATCCGCAATCAGGCACATAGAGATTGCAGGAGACGTGCAGGAGAGAGGCGATCAAGCGGGGTTGCGTAGGCCGGGTAAAATCCGGCAAGCCCGCCCGGCAGACTCGCGCCCAATCCCGATCTGCCTGCGTGTTTCCGTCCCCTGGTGACGCCGCGTGATCCTCTCCGGGACGCGAAGGCTTGGGCGTGAGAACCGATATACGCCGGTTTTCCTGTACCGTTGGGTCTCGGGGACGTGCCGGAGCAGCACCTGCGGCGGACTTGCCGGAGAGCCGGGATAACCTACCCTTTCCTGACGGCGGGGCGGGGCGTCTTTTCCGGTGCAGGCCTTGATTTTCAGGACGAAATCCCTTCCCCTTATGAGATTATGCACCGGTCAGGTGATCGTGTTACATCGTGCTAGCGACGAGAAACGACAAAGACGGCATGGACGACTTGGACTCTTCTCACGGCTCGGACCAACCCTTGCTTGCGGCGATCGCGGTGGTCCTGGCGTTGTACATCCTGTACATCCTGGTGACGATGACCGGTTGGGTGGAGCCGGTGGTCGCCCATCAAGCCGGTGCCGCGGAGGAAGTGCACGACTATCCCTCGTTCTTGATGGTGATTCCCTTTGTGCTGCTGTTGGGCGCGATCGCCGTGCTTCCGCTGGTGCCCGCCACCGAGCACTGGTGGGAGAGCAACCGGAACCGGTTCATCGTGGCGGCGGCGCTGGGGACGATTACGCTGTTGTACTACGTATTCCTCTACGACCACCCGGTCAAATGTCACTGGCTCGAGGAGTCCGTGGTGCCACACAGCGAAGGCGGGCTGAACTTCCGTCTTGGCGGGGCGGTGTTTGCCAACGGGATCCTCCACGAGTACATCCCGTTCATTATGCTGCTGTTCAGCCTGTATACGATCAGCGGCGGGATTCGGATCCAGGGCGACTTGCCGGCCCACCCGCTTACCAACTCGGCCTTCATCGCCGTCGGCGGGCTGCTGGCCAGTTTCATCGGCACCACCGGCGCGGCGATGCTGTTGATCCGCCCGCTGTTGGAAACCAACCGAGAACGAAGGCACGTGAAGCACACCGTGATCTTCTTCATCTTCGTGGTCTGCAACTGCGGCGGGTGCCTGCTGCCGATCGGCGATCCGCCCCTGTTTCTCGGCTACCTGCGGGGCGTGGGTTTCCTGTGGACGTTCAGGCTGTGGCCGCAGTGGCTGTTCGTCAACGCAGCATTGATCGGCACGTACTACCTTTACGATCGTTTCTGGTACTACCCGCACGAAGAGGCAATCGATATCGCCCGCGACGAGACACGCGTGCGGGGCCTGAGGTTTTCGGGCCTCTGGCCCAATGCGTTGCTGCTGCTGGGCGTGATCCTTTCGGTTGCCCTGCTGGACCCCGGCAAGGAGCTCCTACAGACGGGGTGGTATCCCTGGCCTTATCTGCGTGAAATTGTCCAACTGGGGCTGGTGGCCCTCTCGCTGATCCTGGGTAGCCGGGCGGTCCGCCGGGCGAATAACTTCAACTACCACGCGATCCTGGAAGTGGCCGCGCTGTTCTTCGGGATCTTCATCTGCATGCAGCCGGCGTTGCAGATCCTGCACGTGAAAGGGCCCGAGCTGGCCGAGGTGGGGTTGAAATCCCCGATGCACTTTTTCTGGCTGACCGGCAGCCTCTCATCGGTCCTGGACAACGCCCCGACCTACGTGGTGTTCTTCGAGACGGCCAAGACGCTGGGCGGGGAAAACCCCGTGCCCCTGACCAGCGGCGCGATTGCCGAACCGCTGCTGATCGCCGTCAGCCTGGGGGCGGTCTTCATGGGGGCCATGACCTATATCGGCAACGGGCCGAACTTCATGGTCAAGGCGATTGCCGAGAAGTCGGGCATCCGCATGCCCAGCTTTTTCGGCTACATGCTCTATAGCTGTTGCATCCTCCTGCCACTGCTGGCGCTTACCACGTCCATCACCTGGATCGTCCTGCCTGCGATAACCCGATAGCGTGCATTACAAGAACATCACCACCGACCACCAGTTACGGGAGTATTGCCGACAGCTTGCGCAAGGCGAGTCGATTGCCTTCGATACCGAGTTCGTCTCCGAGCACACCTACCGGCCGGTGTTGTGCCTGGTCCAGGTGGCGGCCGGGGGGCAACTGGCCGTGATCGACGCCACGGCGGTCGAGGACTTGACACCGTTCTGGGAGGCGGTTGCCCAGCCGGGCCACCGGACGATCGTCCATGCCGGCCGCGGCGAGCTGGAATTCTGTCTGGAGGCGATCGGCCGGCGGCCCGCCGGGCTGCTCGACGTGCAGCTCGCCGCCGGACTGGCCGGCGTGGAATACCCGGCCTCGTACGGCACGCTGATCTCCAAGCTGTTGGGCGAGAAGTCGCAGAGGCACGAGACCCGCACCGACTGGCGACGCCGCCCGCTGAGCACCCGCCAGATCGACTACGCCCTGGACGACGCCCGCCACCTGCACGCGATCTACGAGACCCTGCACGCAAAACTCAGCCGGCTGGATCGGCTCGCCTGGCTCGAGGAAGAAATGGCCGCCTGGCAGGAGGAGGTCGAGCGAAGTCTATCGCAGGAGCGTTGGCGGCGGGTTTCGGGCAGTTCGGGCCTGGACGGCCGCCGGTTGGCCGTCGTCCGCGAACTCTGGCGCTGGCGGGAGGCCGAGGCCAAGCGCCGCGACAAGCCGGTCCGACGCGTGTTGCGCGACGATCTGATCGTCGAGCTGGCCAAGCGGAGCACTGCCGACCCCAAGCGGATCGGGGCGGTCCGGGGACTCGAGCGGGGCGATCTCCGCCGCCGGCTTCAGGAAATCGCCGCCTGTATCCGCCGGGCCTTGGCGCTGCCCGAAGAGGGCTGTCCCCGGGCAGTCCGCCGGGAGGCCCAGCCGAAGCATTCCGTGCTGGGCCAGTTCCTTTTCGCTGCCTTGGGCAGCATCTGCCGCCGGGCCCAGCTCGCCCCCAACCTGGTCGGGACGCCGGGCGACATTCGCGAGCTGATGGCCTACCGGACGGGAGAGGACAGCGGCCGCCGGCAGACGGTGCCCCGATTGGCGCGGGGCTGGCGGGCGGAGGTGGTCGGCCGCCTGTTCGACGATCTGTTGGCCGGCAAGACAGCGATCCGCATCCAAGACCCCACCTCCGAATGCCCGCTGGTCTTCGAGCCGGTTGACAAGGGGAAAGCCGGGGCGTGAAAGCCGGACGGCAGAAAGATGTCCTCGCCCTCCACGTCGCGCGCGGACATACCCCCCCAACCCACTGGACCTCAGGCGCAGAAGCTACTATTGCTTTGGAGCAGCTTTCTCGGGGCGCACAATCGCCGTGTCGCCCTGGGGTGGTTTCACCGCGCTGGGATCGACTTGACCACTCCCCTGGGGTTGATAGCCTAATCCCTCCGAGGACTCCGGCCTCGGCTGATAGCCCCTTTGTCCCTCGCCACGTCGGGATTCCGTCTCACGACTCATAGTTCTCCTCCGCTAGTTTACGAAACTCGACCGCGGCAATCTGGTCGGCCATGATCAGTACACCTCCGGTGTCCTCCACGGGTGCCCACTGGCCGTCCGGCAGCGGTCAAAACTGTGCCTCCAAATACAAGTCGCGATGTTCCGGATCGCTGGCTGCGAAAGAACGCGAGTGGAACAGTCCGTACAGGTGCGAGCCGTCTTTTAACGTCACCAGGACCCAATACGGTTTCAAGCGGCTGAAATGCCAATCCCAAGCCCGGGGGATCGGATGAACGGTTCGCAACCCCAACCACCGTAGAGACCTTGCCACAGCCTCCTTTTGCTGCAACCGTCCGGACAACAAGCCGAGTCCAACCGGCGACAGAAACATTATACCAAACAAAGCCAGCCCCGACCAGGAAGGATGCCGCTCCAGAAAGCCGGTCTTAAAAATGGGAAACAGTGCCCACGACCACAACCCGTGATTGATGCAACTGAGGCTCAGAAACTCCACAAAACGTACCTGAGTGCCTGCCCCTTCCTGGGTACCAACATGGAGAGCACGGCCGACCATACAAACCCGGGCACCAGAAACCCGGCAGTGAAAAAAACTGCTTCAAAGCTACTGAATGTCATCGACACCTTCCTTTCGTGCTACTATCCCTACCGCCGCGCCGCTTCTTCGACGATTCTGATCTCCTCGTCGCTCAGATCGTAGAGTTCGTAGACCAGCCGGTCGATCTGCCCGTCCGTCGCCTCCATCTGCCGCTGGAGTGCCGTCTTATCATGGGCCGTCTTGAGCCGGCCCAACCGCCGGAAGAATAGAGGTGCCTCCTTTTCTCCGCTCTCAGCCGACCAGCCGGGCATGTGCGATCTCGCGCGGCTCGACCGGCCGCAACTGGTCCGCGCGCAGCGAGACGACGGCTAACGTCTCTCCTTCCAGCGTGACAAACTCGACCTCGTAACCCGCGTCGCCATGCACCAGCACGATGCTTCCGATATCGCCGGCACTCAGACCATGCTCGGGCAGGTCGGTTTTCAGGACGGCGCACTGGAGTTCTTTCATCATCTCTTATTCCTTTGCGGGACGGTGCTTCAACGGATAAGCCGTCACGAAGCAAGGGGTGGTCTCCTCTGATCGCAGGAACCAAATCGTGCGCACCAGCGGCGTTCGCCCATCCGGCATCTGCATTATACCCTCCACGACAAATCGTCGTCCAAAGGGGGAAGGCTCCTGTTTGGCAATCTCATGTTCGTCAACGTGCCTCTTGAGCGCCGCGGCCAATTCCTGCCAGTCCTCGGCGGCAAAGCCAAACCGCCGAAAAAAAGCCGCCTTCTGCCTTCCGTGAAAATGAGTCCCGCTGAGCAGAAATCACCTTTGCCCGTGGAACCACGGCCTCCTCAGCATTCGGCACTTTCATCGCTCGGTCGCTCCTTCCACAATCGCGATCCCCTCGTCCGTCAGCCCGTACAACTCGTACACCAGCCGGTCGATCTGCCGGTCCCTCACACCCGCGGATCGCCTCCAATCACCCCGTACTCTGTACTCCGTACTCCCAACGCCCCCACCCGGCGCAAACGCCAGGCCGACGACCGCCTCCGGCGGAAAGCCCGATGAATGGGGCTAAGCGGTGCCGAAACAACCCCAGCGTGCGTTCACGCCGCTTCCCGGCGCAGCCGGTATTAGGCCCGACATTCATGTCGGGACCGTCGGCCGTACCTGCCTCTCCCCCTTCTGAGACAGCGCCGGGTGAGAAGCGAGCACCCTACCTCTCAGGTCTCGCGCCGTCGTGGCTGAACTGGATCGATTGAGGTTCGGCCTGCTGAGCAGGTTCCGGCTGTCCGGAACTGGCAGCCCTTTCAAAACTCTGAGGTTCCGCGGCGATTGCCGGATCGGGAGTCTGTGGAGCGCCCGAGGGATCGGGTGCAGGTGGCGTGTTGTTTTGTGAATCGGAGCTCATGCGAGCACCTCCTGAGGGCTGACCGTTGGCATGACTATCTATTGTACAGATCGCGATGAAAAAGGACAAGGTGAGAGCGGCTAGTGACGCTGGTCACCCAGGCCAGGGCCACGATCAAGGAAGCCAAGGACGCCTCTGCCGACGAGCGGCCGAAGACCCCTACGACACCGGATCGGCTCGACTTGAGTCATCCCAATAACTGACGCAAGCAAGTGGCCGGGCAACAAGAGGTGATTTGGCCGGCGGCCGAAGAATAAGTTGTGGGAGGCGAGTCTGTCGGCGACTGCGGATTGCCGCACGTTGGGCGCCGACAGAGTCGCCTCCCACAGCACCGGATGAACAGTGCGGGCTCAGAGACGCCAGCTCTTGAAATGGGCTGCAAGGTGCCATTGCGTTCCCGGCAGGCGCCGCTGAAGGCGGCGGCTCAACAGGCCGGGGGGTGCGCCGGTGCGGATATCGTTGAGGAAGCCGACCGGCTCGGCATGGGCCTCTCTGGGGCCCGGGAGCATGAAGTGGATCCAGGCCCAGGCGTCGCGATATTCCGTTCCACGGGTCTCTGAGAGGCTGTCTTTGTTCTCCAGGCTTTCGAATCGCGCGACCCTACCCGGCCGAATGCGGCGTAAGCCGCCAGCAGGGTGATAGCAGCGCAAGCAGATTTACGACCGGTAACCCGGCGGCGCTTTGTGGGGTTTAGCAGGCGGGGTTGCCCGCCACTGTACCGCCACGGCAGGCAAGGTGCCCCCCGGTACCCGTCAAATCAAGAGTGACGGACCACCCGGCTGTTTGGCGACCGGGCCGGGAGGCCGTCCGTGGGATTGGCGCGGGATTTTCTGCGTGGAACTGCGATTGACGTTCCCGGGGCAACTTTGGTAGCCTCTGCCCTTCGTTAGTGGCGGTATGCGCCGAGTTGCCCGAAGTGCGGGAGCAGGCAATGCAGTTTGCGTCGATTGGCCCCATCGCGATCCACCTGCCGGAGAGGGTCGAGGACAACGACCGTCTGGAGAGCGAGTTCCCCAAGTGGAACATGGACCTGGTCTACGCGAAGACGGGGATCCGTGCCCGGCACATCGCGGCGGCGGACCAGTGCGCGTCGGACCTGGGGGTGGCGGCGGCCGAGAAGCTGTTCTCGCAGCACGAGATCGACCGCCGCTCGATCGACTTCCTGCTGTTTTGCACGCAGACGCCCGACTACCCGCTGCCTACGACCGCCTGCCTGATCCAGGACCGGCTGGGGCTGCCGACCTCCGTGGGGGCCTTGGATTTTAATCTGGGGTGTTCGGGATTTGTGTACGGGCTGTCGCTGGCCGACGGCTTGATCCGCAGCGGGGCCGCCCGGCGGGTATTGTTCATTACGGCCGAGACCTATTCGAAGTATATCGATCCGAGCGACCGCTCGCTGCGAACGATCTTCGGCGACGGCGCGGCGGCGACGCTGGTCGAGGCCACCGATGAGCCTTGCTTGGGGCCCTTTGTGTTCGGTACCGACGGCCGGGGAGCCGACACGCTGATGGTCACCGAAGGCGGCGCCCGGCCCCAGGCCGGCGCCCTGCGACCGCGGAAGCGGAAGCGCTGGCCCAGCAGCCTGTACATGGACGGCCCGGAACTGGTGAAGTTCACCCTGGAGGTGGTCCCTCCGCTGATTGATCGGCTGCTTGCGAGCGCCCGGTGGAGTCGCGAGCGGGTGGACATGTACCTGATGCACCAGGCGACCACGTTCATGCTCGATCACCTTCGCAGCCGGCTGAAGCTCGACGCGGAGCAGGTCCCCGAGGCGCTGCGGGAGTACGGCAACACGGTCTCCTCGACGATCCCGCTGTTGGTGCACGATTTGCGGGGCTGCGGCCGGCTTCGGCCCGGCAAGAACACGCTGCTGATCGGTTTTGGCGTCGGCTTTTCCTGGGCCGGCTGCGTCTGGACCGAGACCTGGGAAGCCCGACAGAGTCAGGGCGGATGGCATAAGGCGGCCTGAGGTGCCACCTGTCCCGCCCCAGAGAGGCTGCGCCATGTCAGATTCCGAGTGGGAAGACAGGCTGACACCGGTGGTGCACACTTTGCAGATCATCGTGGGCGCCTTGGTTGCCGGCTGCCTGTTCTTTCTGGTAATTGTTCTGGTTGTATCGAGCGGAATGGCTGCCGCTGGGGGCCTGCCGCTGATCAGCTACATCTCCATCGGTTTTGCCGTGATGGCCCTGCTGGCAGGAATCACGATCCCTCGGGCGATCCTTGCCTCCGGCAGGCGGAAGATTCTCCGTCAAGAAGGTCGCGCGGCCGCTGCCGACGGGCTGTTGCAGTTGCTTCCTACTGCCACAATCGTGGCCTGCGCGGTGCTCGAGGGCGCCACGTTCTTCCTCCTGGTCGCCTACTTGATCGAGCGTTGGCTGCCCGCACTGATCGTGGCCGTCGCCCTGATCGTTCTCCTGGCGCTCCAGATGCCCACCCGATCGCGAGCGATCCACTGGATCGAGGACCAGCTCGGGTTGCTGCTTCAGGAGCAGCAACTGGGCGGGTGAGCGGGCCGGCCGAATGACAGTGCAGAACCATCTCATGGCCGTGTTGAAGGTGCGCCAGATGTTTTCGGGGGACCTTGGCGGGGCTGCCGGGCACCCTGGGACGGACAACCGGCCGCCCGCACAGCTTACCCGCCGGGACCGACCCGCTCTCGCGCCGACGCACCTGTGCGGCGGTCCTTTTCCTGAGAGCGGGCCGATGGTAGACTTGACCAGGGGGCAAACCAGGGGAGAAGAACGATGAGCCTGACAACGCCGGCACACATTCGTTTGGACGATGCGGGCGTGGCCTGGATCGACGAAACGAACGTGAAAGTTATCGAAGTCGTCTTGGACAAGCTCGCGCACGGTTCCAGCCCCGAGGAGATCCACTTCCAGTATCCCCACCTGTCGTTGGCGCAGATTTACGCGGCCCTGTCCTACTATCACGATCACCAGGCTGAATTCGACGCCGAGATCGAGCGGCAACTCGAGGAGGTCGACGCGCTGACGGCACAAGCGAGTGACTCGCCCGTGCGCAAGCGGTTGCGCCAGGCTGGAGAGATCTCGTGAGCATCAAGCTCTACATGGTGGAATACCTGCCATTGAAATGACCAGAGGACCGATCTCCAACTGCCCAATCCTTCGGCAACTGCCGCCGACAAGCTCGGTCTGCGGTGATGCTTTCTCAAGAGAATCCTGATGGACTTGCATCTGAAAGACAGGGTAGCCCTGGTCACCGGCGGCTCGCGCGGTCTGGGCAGGGCGATCTGTCTGGGGCTGGCCGCCGAGGGTGCCAAGGTGGCCGTCAACTACCGGCGGAATCCCGAGAAGGCGGCCGCGGTGGTCGAGCAGATTCGTAGCACGTACGGCGTGCGGGCGTCGGCCGTGCCGGCTGACGTTTCCAAGGAAGCCGACGTGATCGAGATGTTTCGCCTGGTCGAAGAAGAGCTCGGCCCGGTCGACGTCCTGGTCAACAACGCCGCGGTTTGCCCCACCTGCCAGGTGAAGGACATAACCGAGCAGGAGTGGAGCCACACGCTCGAGGTCAACCTGACCGGCACGTTCCTGACCAGCCGGGAGATGATCAGGCGTCTGTTGGCCGCGGGCCGTACCGGTCGGATCGTGAACGTCTCGTCCCAGGCGGCCTTTCGGGGCTCGACCACCGGACATGCCCCTTACGACGCCAGCAAGGGCGGGATGATCTCGCTGACCGTCTCGCTGGCCCGCGAGGTCGCCCCCTACGGCATCGCCGTAAACGCCGTGGCCCCGGGGATGATGCATACCGAGATGACGGCCGCGACGCTCGAGGCCGACAAGGAAAAGTACCTGGCCCGTATCCCCTTGAGACACATCGGCGACCCGGCGGAGATCGCCGGCGTGATCGTCTTCCTGGCCTCCGACCGGGCGAGCTACATGACCGGTGCAACGGTCGACGTCAGCGGCGGGATGCTCATGCGCTAAGAAAGGCAGACCGATGGACTATCTGATGGGCATCGACCTGGGCTCGACGAGTCTGAAGGCCGTGATCTACGACCTCGACGGCCGCGCGGTGGCCAGCGGCAGCCGAAAGACCGAGCTGTTTCATCCCAGCCGGGAACATCCCGAGTGGGCCGTCTGGCAGCCGGAGCTGATGGGGGGCGGCGCGGGGGCGGCCGCCCGCGACGCCGTGGCCCAATTGGACGATCCCCGAGGGATCAAGGGCGTGGCCGTGACGGGGATGGGCATGGACGGGGTACCGATCGACGGGAAGGGCGAGTGGCTCTACCCGTTTATCAGTTGGCACGATCCCCGCACCGGGCCGCAGTTTCAATGGTGGAAGGAGCAGATCACCGCCGAGAAGGTCTTTTCGATCGGCGGCAACCCGCTGTGGCCGATCAACTCCGCTCTGCGGATTCTCTGGATGGCCGAGAACGAGCCGGAGATCCTGGCGCGGACCGACAAGTGGCTGCTGATCGAGGACTTCTTGAATTTCATGCTCTGCGGACGCCGGGCGACCGACTACAGCATGGCCTCCTGCACGCTGCTGTTCGACCAGCGGACGCTGAGTTGGTCGGACGAGCTGCTGGGGCTGTCGGGCATCGATCGGCGGCTGATGCCCGACGCGTTTCCCAGCGGGACGCTGCTGGGCGAGGTGACCGCGGACGCTGCCCGTACGACGGGGCTGCCCGAGGGCACGCCCGTTGTCGTCGGCGGCCACGACCATCTGTGCGGTGCGTTGCCGGTGGGGGCATTTCGGCCCGGCGTGGTGCTGGTGGTCACCGGAACCTGGGAGACGGTGTTGACGGCCACGGCCGAGCCGGTGCTGAACCCCGAGCTTCAGAAGATCGGCATGACGATCCAGGCCCACGTCGCTCGGGGGATGCACGCCGTGTGGGGCAGCAACGTCGCCGGCGGCATGCTGGAGTGGTACCGCAAGGAGTTTGGCCTGGCGGCCGCCCATAAAGCCCCGACCGTTGGTCGCGATCGAAAAACCGCGACCGTTGGTCCCGATCAAGAGAGCGCCACCGCCGTCGCCGCCGACTGGGACTGCCTGATGGCGGCAGCGGCCCAGTCACCGCCCGGGGCCCGGCGCGTGATGTTCCTGCCCCACATGTCGGGTGCCGCCTGTCCGGTGGGCGACGAGCGGAGCCTGGGGGCCTTTGTGGGCCTGAGCAACCTGGCAACCGGCGGCGACCTGCTTCGGGCGATGATCGAGGGACTGAACTATCAGTTGCTCGACGTGGTCGGCGCCCTGGAATCGGGCATCGGTGCCCGGCTCGAAGAGTTCGTCGTCGTCGGTGGAGCCACGCGGAACGAGTTCCGGATGCAGAACAAGGCCGACGTGCTCGGCCGGTCCATCCGGGTCCCCGGCATCGAAGAGGCGACCCCCCTGGGCGCGGCCATCCTGACCGGGATCGGCCTGGGACTCTACAAAGACGAACAGGAGGCGTTCCAACGGGTCTCGAAGCCGGGCAAGACCTATCAACCCGACCCGGAGCTGTCCGCCCGCTACGCCGAGTGGTTCAGGATCTACAAGCAGCTCTACCCGGCGCTGAAGCCAATCAGCCATCAGCTTTTCTGACTTGCCTCCGACCTGATCCTGACTGGGTGGCGACGATGGCCGCCGCCACGGAATGCTCCGCTTTCGGCGAGAGGTGACGGCTCTGCGGCGCTCTGGGACAGGTTCGGGGACTGCTCAGCCGTAGATTATCTCCCACCGGAAAAGGTGCCGTCAACCACGGCGAGACAGGTCGTCCTCATGGCTACCAAGGGGCCCGGGACCCGACCCGGCAGTGGGCCCCTTGATTCCCGGTGCCGCCGTTGTTACAATGGACCTTATATGCCGCTTGTCGGCAGATGCCGTGCAACAACGCCGTCGGGAGCAGATCAGCGCTGCCGGCACGTCTCGGAGCTTGGGGCTGCCGCGACAAACCGTACCCGGGGGTGACGGAGATGACGAGTCCGGAGATGCCGGGGGACACGATGGACGAAGCGCTCCGAGAGAGGTTCGAATCCGCCTGGCTTGCAGGGCGGCCTGAGCCGATCGAACGGTTCCTGCCTCGCGAGGAAGACGCCAATTACTTGGCGACCCTGGAACAACTGGTTCAGGTCGAGCTTGGGCTGGCCTGGAAGTCCTGGCGGAAGGGAGCAGAGCGGATTTCCACGGCACCGCAGGACGCGACCGTCACCCGCCCGGCCCAGGTGGAGACCTATCTGGAGCGGTTTCCTCGGCTGAACCAACCGGAAACCGTGCTCCGGCTGCTGAAGCAGGAACGTTTGGCGCGGAGGCAGTGCGGGGAAGAGGCTTCGCTCAAGGAGTATCGCCGGCGTTTTCCGGAAGTGGAGATCGCGGAGGATCAGCCCGAGTCTGCACTGCCGATGGTCAGCCAGTCCAGCCGGGACGTGCGCTTGGCGGAGACACTGTCCACCGGCCGGCCCGGCGGGGAGAGCGTCCCGGGAATCGAGCAGCAGGAGTTCGGCAACTACGAATCGCTGGAGGAGATCGGCCGAGGGGGCATGGGGGTCGTCTATCGCGCCCGGCAGCGGACGGCGGACCGCACGGTGGCCCTGAAGGTGATCCGCCGCGACCGGCTGGAGCAGCTCCCGCGCGACACCCACAGCAGCGCCCTGGAACGCTTCCGGCACGAGGCACAGGCCGCCGCGAGACTGGAACACGAGAACATCGTCACCGTGTACGAGGTGGGCGAGGTAGATGACCAACCGTTCTTCTCAATGCGATACGTGGAGGGCCGCAGTCTGGCCGAGATCCTGCGGGAGGGCCCGATGGAGAACCGCCGGGCGGCCGCGTACCTCGAGCCGGTGGCACGCGCCGTGCACGAGGCCCACAGCCAGGGCATCCTGCACCGCGACCTGAAGCCGCAGAACATCCTGGTGGATAAGAAAACGGACCGCGCGCTGGTGGCCGATTTCGGACTGGCCAAGCTGACCGAGGGAGGCGAGGAACTCACCCGCGCCGGCGAGATCATGGGCACGCCCTCGTACATGTCGCCGGAGCAGGCCAAGGATTCGGCCCGGGTAGCCGCGGAAACGGACGTGTATGCGTTGGGGGCGACGTTGTACCACGTGCTGACGGCCCGGCCCCCGTTTCAGGCCGCCACGCCGCTGGAGACCCTACGACAGGTGATCGACGAAGAGGCGGCCCCGCCCAGGCAACTGAACCCCTCGATTGACCGGGACCTGGAGACGATCTGTCTGAAGTGCCTGCAAAAGGAGCCCTCGCGGCGTTATGACTCGGCCCATGCCCTGGCCGACGACCTGCGGCGGTATATCCAAGGAGAACCCATCCAGGCCAGGCCGATCGGCACCTTGGGGCGAGTGTGGCGCTGGTGCCGGCGCAAGCCGGCGATGGCCACGGCGGTGGGACTGGCGGCGACGTTCTTCGTGGTGGGTTCGGTGGTCAGCACCGTCTTGTTGTTCGAGACGCGCGCGGCGTTGAAGCAGTCGGAAGAGGACTTCGATTCGGCCCAAGAGGCGGTGGACTACTTCTTCACGGTGTTCAGCGAGGAAGGGTTGCTGAACGAACCGGGCATGCAGCCTCTGCGGCGGGACTTGCTGACCAGAGCCCGTGACTACTACCAGAAGTTCCTCTCCCGGCGCGCCAATGATCGCACGATACGGGACAAGGTGGCTCTGGCCCACTACCGTGCGGGTGTTCTGACCGAAATGATTGACTCGCCGGAGCTGGCACTGCGATCCTACCGCCGTGCCCTGGAGATGCAGAAACGGCTCGTGTCGGAGCGTCCCGGCGACCGGGAGTGTCTCAAGAATCTGGGCAAGACGTGGACCACCATCGGCGCGGCCTTAAGCCGGCAGGGCAAGCTGGACGAGGCTCGAACGGCGCACCAGGAGGCAATCAAGGTTCGCACGCAGCTCGTTGGCAAGGGCGGCTCGGCGGAAATTGAACCTCGCCGGACGCTTGCCAATAGTCATATGAATCTTGGGATTATCGAGATGAATCTCGGGATCAGCGCGGAAAGCGAGGAGGAGAGGCACCGGCAATTCGAGAAGGCACGTCAGCAACTGGAAAAAGCTCAAGAGGTCCGTAAGCAAGTTAGCGACAGTCCTGAGACGCGGCGCGACCTCGCCAAGGGCCATTACAATCTGGCATGCCTGGCATGGGCCGAAGGAGAGTTGGAGGACGCAAGAAAGAGCTTTAACGGTGCCATCGACGTTTTCACGAAGTTGCTCGAGGAAGATCGCACTGTGCTGGACAACCTAAGAGATCTGGCCACATGCTATCGGCTTCTGGGGGACCTGAAATGTGAACTGGGCGATCCGGACGCCGCACGAGGGCCGTATGAAAAGGCGCTCGAGCAGACGGACATCCTGGTCAGGGCCAACCCCGCCGTTCCGAGATACCAACAACAACTGGCCAGCCTTCACATGAACCTCGGTCAGCTCGAGTGTGACCAGGATCACTTGCAGAAGGCGCGGGAGAGATTCCAGGCGGCACGCGATATCCTCCAGCCGCTGGCTGCCAGGTATCCTGATCGTCCCAAGTATCGAGACTTGCTGGAGAAGACAAGAGCCGCGCTGAAGGCCCTGTCCCCCGAGCAACTGCAGGACGACGTGCAGCCGCAGGACGAATAGAGATCGCGGCCGGGGAGTTTGGGGCCTCGGTGGTTGTCGTCCCAAGCAGGCGTGGCCGATACTGCCGGAGGCGCTGGGGGCCCCGCAAAGTCGCTCTACCTTTCCCAGGTCCCGCAGGCCGTATAACCCGATCCCCTCCGACTCGGTTGATCCGCGGCAGGCGGTCAAACCGATACAATCCGAAAAGCTGCCATTTTTTCGCGCCGCTCTGACTTGATGTGAACCTCAGCATGCGCCCTGCGGCCCGGGGCGAGCCCGTGGCCCGTTTGGCGCAACTGCTTTCCACCCTTAGGCCTGGTCAGCGATACGCCGTCACTCACGGAGGTGCCCATGTTACCTTACGCCAGTTGGCGCCAGGTTGCGATCCTGGCTTTGATCGGTATGGTCTGTCTGCCGGTGGCCTACCCCGCCAGCGGCCAAGAGTTTGATTCCGGGAGCGAATTCGACTATGCGTCCCCCGGCAGCTTTTACGCGGCACAACAGCCGGGGGACGAAGCTGCGGCGGAACCAGAGGCGGCTCCGCCGGACCGTGCCCCGAGCCCACCTGCCCGTCCGCCGGCAAGGCGGCGCGACGCGAGTTCGATGTTGGCTTCGCGGGGTCCGGTCGGTCGCCTGGCTGGCTTTCCCAATATGTTCGGCGATTCCTACGGCGATCAACTCATGGTGGGTGATATCGCCGGCCACCATGTGGTGGACATTCCTTCTCTCGGGGGCGGTCGGCAATTGAAGATCGCAGAGAACGACAAGGCCCTGCCGATGGACCGAGTCTTCTTCATGTACAACCATTTCCATAATGCCATCGAGGCGAACCTGGACAGCCTGGGAACGAGATCCTATGCCATCGACCAATACACCATCGGGTTGGAGAAGACGTTCCGCGAGGGTCTTTGGTCCGTCGAGCTGCGGATGCCGTTCCACGGCACCCCCGACGTTGCCGGAGCGGATATGGTCGTGGGCAGCGGGGAGGTCGGCAACCTGGCGGTCACCCTGAAGCGACTGCTGTACGTGGGCCCGACCACGGCGATCGGTGCAGGGCTGGCCATCGGCACACCAACCGGCGAGGACGTTACGGGCATGGGGGCCGTAAGCAGTTACTCGTTGTCGAACGATGCCGTGCACTTGGCTCCCTTCATCGGTTTCCTGCACGCGCCCTACGGGCGGATTTTCTCTGAAGGATTCATTCAGGTGGACGTTCCCACCAACAGCAATCGCGTCTGTTTCGGTGGTAGCAACCTCGGAATGCTCACCGAGCAGCCCCTCCTCTACGTGGATTTTGCCCTGGGATACTGGCTCCATCGAAACCCGTATGCACCGCGTATTACCGGGGTGGCTGCGATGGTGGAATACCATTACACGATGACGCTCGAGGATGCCGACATCGTCAGCGGCACGGACCGTTATCAGATCCTTCAATTCGGCAACACGGCGAATCGGCTGGACATCTCCAACCTTACGTTGGGTCTGCACACCGAACTCGGCTTGACCACCGTGCGCGTGGGAGGCGTGTTCCCGTTGAGCGGAGGTGCCAACCGGTTGTACGACGCCGAGGTCCAGGTCTCGGTCAATCGTCGATTCTGACCGGGCAGCGTGGTTGCCGTGTTCGTCGGGTGGCCGCCGGCTGGGGCTGGAGTCTGGTGTCGCAGTGCGGTTGTCTCTAA
>CAZUAM010000073.1:0-16709 GCA_964618095.1 uncultured Planctomycetaceae bacterium
GCACCTTGGCCCGGCACCGCTTGGCCATCCCCAGCACGTTGATCGCCCCCATCACCGAGGTCTTCATGGTCTTGATGGGGTTGTACTGGTAGTGGCCGGGTGCGGCGGGACAGGCCAGGTTGTAGATCTCGTCGACCTCCAGGTAGATCGGCAACGTGATGTCGTGGCGCAGAAGCTCGAAGTTGGGCCGGGCCAGCAGGTGGGCCACGTTCGTCTTCTGGCTGGTGAAGAAATTGTCCAGACAGATCACGTCGTGACCTTGCTCGATCAGCCGCTCGCACAGGTGGGAGCCGAGGAAACCCGCCCCGCCGGTGACCAAAATCCGTTTCAGGGACGACACGCTCTGCGATCCTTTCTGGCCGGATGGGATGGGGGTAGGGGGCCGCTGGGTGGGCCGCCGGGCGCATGGTAGCAGTGCTTGCCATGCCTGGCCCCATCAGCAGTCTAAAGGCTTGACCGGCCAGCGGCAATAGCAAGCAGCACAGCCGCAGAGTCCGGCCAACGAAGTGGTAAACCACGCGATTTGCGGGTGGAATATGCGGGCTGGCGCAGATTCCGGAGAAATCGGGGTTCCACGCGCGGGCACAATGTGGTAAATGGGCGGCCCAAACTTCAGGGGCGCCGCACCCCGGATGAGGGACCGGCCGGCCAATCCGGCTTGTGTCGCGCTGAAACCGCCCGACGCGGCGGACTCTCGAGCCTCCGGCCGGGACCCGGCAGAGAGCAGCTCCGCCGGAGCGGTTCCACACACGACCCAGACACACGGATAAGGACCATGAGACTGCGGGAAGGAGTTCGGCGTCTGCCGGTCGAACCTCAGGGGCCGGTCCGCACAGCCGTTAGGCGGCTGATCGGGGGGCAGAAGCGGGCGGAGGAAGAGGCTCGGAAACGCCTGAACCAACTGGCTCATAGGGAACGCTTGGCGACGATCAGCGACAGGGGCTCCGAGCTGGCCCACGAACTGAACCAGCCGCTCAGCGCGATCGCCCACTACGCCCGGGCCGGCCGCCACCAGGCGCGGACCCTGAAGGGGGAGAATCGCGACCAGGTGATCGATCTGCTGAATCGGATTGCCGAGCAAGCGGATCGGGCCGGAGAGATCATCCGCCGCGTGCGAGAGTTCGTCCGCCGGGCGGAGTGTCCCCGCTCGGTGGTGGACCTGAACGACCTGGTCCGCCAACTTGTGGTCCTGCTGGAGGTAGAGACGCGGGCGCACGACGTCGGTCTGGAGCTGGCCCTGGGCCGGTCGTTACCCAAGGTGACGATCGACCGGATCCAGATTCAGCAGGTGATCACAAACCTGGTGCACAACGCCATGGAGGCCACGCAGGAAATGCCGCAGCGGCGGCGGACGGTGACCATCCGCACCTCGCTAGGTGCCGAGAACGAACTCGAAGTGGCCGTGGAGGACAAGGGAGAGGGTTTGGAAGAAGAGGACGTCGAGCGGTTGTTCGAGCCTTTCTATAGCAGGAAGGCCGACGGCATGGGGCTGGGGCTTGCAATCAGCCGTTCGATTGTGGAGGCCCACGGCGGCCGTCTGGAGGCTGCGCCCGGCGCCGAGGAAGGAACCACACTGCGTTTCACCTTGCCGATTGAAGGCGAAGGAGGCGAAGGGTGAATGACGAACCGACGGTTTTCCTGGTGGACGACGATCCGGCCGTACTGCGATCATTGACGGCCCTGGTGAAGGTTCTGTTTCCCCGGGTGGAGGCGTACGGCTCGGCGGCCGAGTTCCTGGCCGCTCACCAGCCCGACCGACCCGGATGCCTGGTCCTGGACGTGGCCATGCCCGGGATGAGCGGGCTGGAACTGCATCAGAAGCTGATCGAGGATAAGACCGAGCTGCCGGTGGTGTTTGTGACGGGACACGGGAACGTGCAGATGGCGGTGGGGGCCATGCAGGCCGGGGCGGTCAACTTCCTGGAGAAGCCCTTCCGCGAGCAGGAACTCTGGGACAGCATCCGCCGCGCGCTGGAGTTGGACGAGCGAAACCGCCGCCGCAAGGCCCGACGCTGCCAGGCCGAAGAGCGAATCGCCCGGCTGGCCCCCAGGGAACGTGAAGTGCTGGACTTGATCCTGGAAGGGAAACTCAACAAGGAGATCGCCGCCAAACTCGGCCTGAGCATCCGCACGGTTGAAGATCGCCGGGCCCGGCTGATGAAGAAGACGCAGGTCAACTCGGTGGCCGAACTGGTCCAGCTCGCCATGACCCACTGAGATGGGGAATGCTGAATGCTGAATGCTGAATTCAGAACGCTAATCCCAGTCCTTAACCCCTCAACCGGCGGCGGGCGTCTCATGCGGCCCTGTCACGGGGCAGCAACTCGCGATAGACTTCCAGAGTCTTTTCCACCATGTGAGTGGCTGTAAACTGTGCAAGTGCGCGCTGCTGTCCCCGCAAACCACGCTCCGCTCGGTTCCGCGGCGAGCCGAGTGCCTCCAGGATTGCTGCGGCGAGTGCCTTCGGATCGTGCGGGGGGGCGGTCCAGGCAATCGGCTCGGTTGCCGAACCGTTACTGCCGACCACCTCGGGAATGCCGCCTACCGTGGTGGTGACGATTGGCCGGCCGGCGAGCATGGCCTCGATCAGGACACTACAGAATCCTTCCATCAGCGACGGCACCACGAACAGATCGGCGGCCATCAGCAGGTCGGGGATATCTTTGCGATAACCCAGAAACCGGAGATGGGAATCGATCCCCAATCGACGGGCCTGGCTTTTCAGCGCCGCGGCCGTCTCGCCGTCACCGGCCAGCGCCAGGCAGAGATGGGGGTGCTCCCGGATGACTGCCGGCAGGGCTTCCAGCAGGAACGCGTGCCCCTTGCACTCGTTCAACAGGGCCACGGTCAACAGCAGCGGCTGGTCGTCGGAGAGCCCCAGTGAACGCCGTCCGCGTCGGCGGCTTCCCGAGCGTATCGCCAGGTCGTCGCTGCCGCAGTGTACGATGCGGAGCATTTTGGCGGGAATTCCGGCCCGCCGACAGACGTCAGCCACGGCGCCAATCACACAGATCAGCCGATCGCACAGTTGCCTGTAGCGAGACGCGTAATGGATCGGAAAACAGCAATGTCGGGAAGCAACCCTGGCAGGGATCGCAAGCCCCAGCGACGCCAACCCGGCGGAAGTCAGCGCATGGGGATCATTCATGTGCAGCACGTCGGGCTGGATTCGGCGCAAATGACGGCGGATGCGCCAAAGTGAGACCGGATCCCGCCCGCTACCGAAAAACGTCTCCACGGGGAACCCTTCGGGAGCCGTGCGGACGGCAAATGGACTACTGCGGGGCGCAAGGACGTGGCAGGAGTGACCGCGATCGCGCAGGCCCCGCCCCAGCAGAGCGGCCTGCTGTTCGGCACCACCCCACACGTGACTGGTAACCGCCAAGACGACCGTCAACGGGCGCGAACAGCCCGCAGACGACTCCCAAGCCGGCACTGGCGATGGGAGTTCGCCGCGCTGCGGGGAGGGCGCAAGAGAATGGGTTTTTGATCGGGCAAGCAGCGGCATGGGGCAATCCGGTCGGTTTTCTCAGTCCAGACAGACGTCTTGGTGCCCCCGCCCAAGCAGCGCAGCCGATTGCTTGAGAATCGGGACAGACGAGACACCGGTTCCGCGGAATCGGCCTGCAAAGTCGGCCTAATAAGCATCATCGCCATAATCGGATTAGTTTCTTTAGGGATTGTCCCGTAGATTCCCGCTCTTACGTATCAATATCGCCCACTCGGAAGAGGGGATTCCCCGCCCTGGACGTTCCTGGCCTCAACCCCTCCGCTGGCGGGTCTCGCGGCCCGCCGCTGACAACATCTGCGATCTGCTCGCGGTTGACCGGTCGGATCAGCCCGCGCTCGCAGATCACGGCTCGGACCAACTCCGCCGGGGTGACGTCGAAGGCAGGGTTATAGACTTGGATCCCTTCGGGGGCCGTCTGGCGGCCGAAGCCGTGGGTGATCTCGCGGGGGTCGCGCTGCTCGATGGGGATTTCCCGGCCGCTGGAAAGTGACACGTCGAAGGTGCTGGTGGGGGCGGCCACGTAAAACGGTATCTGGTGGGCGGCGGCCAGCAGGGCAAGACCGTAGGTGCCGATCTTGTTGGCCACGTCGCCGTTGGCCGCGATCCGGTCGGCCCCGGTCAGCACCGCCTGGACCCGGCGCTGCTGCATCACCACGGCGGCCATCGAATCGCAGATCAGCGTGACCTCGATTCCCCGCTGCTTGAGTTCCCAGGTCGTCAGCCGGGCGCCTTGCAGCAGGGGCCGGGTTTCGTCGACGTAGACGTGCAGGCGCTTGCCCGACTCGGCAGCCGCGAAGATCACCGCCAGGGCCGTGCCGTAGTCGGCCGTTGCCAGTCCGCCGGCGTTGCAGTGCGTGAGCACGCCTTGGGCGTCGGCGAGCAGCTCGGCCCCGTGGCGCCCGATTGCCCGGCACGTCCGGCGGTCTTCCTCGTGGATCGTGCGGGCTTCGGCCAGCAGGCCCTCGGCGATCTGGGCCGCTGCCGAGCCGCGAAGCTCAGCCGCCCGGTCCTTCATTCGCTCCAACGCCCAAAACAGATTAACCGCCGTGGGTCGGCTGGAGGCCAGGTAGCCGGTTACTTCGTCTAGGCGCTCATAAACGGCGGCCTCATCGCGTCCGGCAACGGTCTGCAATCCGAGGCAGACGCCATAAGCCGCCGCGATGCCGATGGCCGGCGCGCCGCGGACTCGCAGCGTCTTGATGGCCTCCCATACGGCGTCCACATCGCGGCACTGGATCTCGACAAACTGCAGCGGCAGCACGGTCTGGTCGACCAGGCACAAATGCCCGTCAATCCCGCCGACCCAGCGAAGCGTTTCCACGTGCTTCATTTTCTGGAGTAGTCCCGACCAGTCCGCTTAGGGGTCTTTGTTGCCGAGGGTGGACCGCAGCGCCGCGTCCTTGGAGTTGACCTTGTCGACCAGCTTTTGTTTGAACGCGATCAATTTCTCCCGGAGTGCTTGGTCGGCCAGGGCCAGGATTTCGACGGCCAGCAGTCCGGCGTTTCGCGCCCCGCCGCTGCCCAGGCCCACGGTGGCCACCGGCACGTCGCCGGGCATCTGGACGGTCGAGAGGAGCGAGTCCAGCCCGCCCTGTAGGTCGGTGGGGACCGGGACGCCGATCACCGGCAAGGTGGTGTGCGATGCGACCACGCCGGCCAGATGGGCGGCCCCGCCGGCCGCGGCGATGATCACCTTCAGCCCTCGCTCTGCGGCAGTGGTGGCGTACTGGCCGACGATCTCGGGAGTCCGGTGGGCGCTCATCACCCGGGTTTCGTAGGGGACCTGGAACTCACCCAAGGCGGCGGCGGCCGACTTGATCTTCGGCCAGTCGCTGTCGCTGCCCATCACGATGCCCACCACGGGCGAGGTACTCTCCGGCATTGCGGATTCTCCGAGAGGTGACCGTCCTATAGATTCGGCCCATTCTAGGGATTCAGTAGCCGGGGGGCAACGCCCCGCGAGCCGCCCGGCGGCTGTTAGCCGCCGGCTATTGGGGGCTGGTGTGGTTAGCGGAAAGGTTCTCCGCCCTCGCACCATTTCCAGCCGGGGTGCGAGGGCAGATACTCATTGACCAGATAATTGAAATGTCGCCGATCCTTCACTCGCTTGCGGCTGGCACTGTCGTTAAACCAAATCTGACGTTGAAGATCACGGTTCAGCCGCCGTGTAAGCGACGATTTCAATCCACTGCGTATCCGCTTCCAGGGACGTTCACCCCGCCAACTCACCAGAACGTGCACGTGAGTCGAGTTAGTGGCGATGAAATGTCCTCGACACTGTTGGTGGAGCCACGCTGTCTGCAATTCGGAAATCACCAGTTCCTGCACCTGGGAATCGAAACGGACTTCCGGCTGTTTTGCAGCTCCTCGATACTGAGCAGCCTTCTGCTCATCGGCCGGGAGCACTCCTTGCCCGCGTCGCACGTAGCCCTGCTCTCGATCCGGCATCCAACTGCCGTAGGCGTGATAGGTGAACAAGTAGCAAGGCATGGTGCAACTCGGTCGGCAGTGCAGAGAATTCCCGCTACCGCGATTCTACAAGACCAATAGCCGGGGGGCAACGCCCCGCGGGAACCCACCACGATCATCGTCCCGCGGGGCGTTGCCCCCCGGCTATTGATCACGACAAGTCAGTCCTTTCCCCTACTTGCGCAACTTCCCCCCCGGCTATGGACGACGAGAAGTCGGAGCTCACCCCTACTCGTCCAGCTTCGCGTCGATCTCGTCTCGCTTGTCGCTGGGCCCGCGCTTGCGGAGGTAGAGCTTGATGGGCACTTCGCCGAACTCCAGGCGGTCGCGGAACACTCCCAGCAGGTATCGCTGGTACTGCTGGCTGAGGCCTCTGGGGTTGTTGCAGAACAAGACAATCGTGGGCGGTTGGCCGGCGACCTGGGTGGCGTAGTAGATCTTGGGACGGCGGTTGCGATACAGAGGCGGCGGGCTGCTCTCGAGGGCTGCGCCTACCAGCTTGTTCAACTTGGCCGTGCCGATCCGGCTTCGCGATTGCTTAAACAGCATCTGCGCGTGGTTCAACAACGCCTTGACGTTCTTGCCCGTCTGGCCCGTGATAAACGCTATCGGCACGTGCCACATCGTGCGAAACGTGTCGCGGAGGTAGGTGACCCACTTCTCAGTAGGCATGCTGCCGGCCATCAGGTCCCACTTGTTGACCGCGAAGATGCAGGGTTTGTACTCCTGGGCGATGTAGTCGCAGAGCTGCTTGTCTACCTTGCTGATCCGCTGGCTGGCGTCGAAAAACAGCAACACCACGTCCGCCCGGCGGATGCTCCGCTGGGCGCGGTGCGTGCTGTAGAAATCGACGTCGGTGGAGATGCTCTTCTGGCGGCGGAAGCCGGGCGTGTCGATGGCTACGAACGCCTGGCCGTCGAGCTCGAACCGCACGTCGACGCTATCGCGGGTGGTGCCGGGCACTTCGCTGGTGATCATCCGCTCGGCACTGACCAGCGTGTTGACCAGCGTGCTCTTGCCCGTGTTCCGACGGCCCGCGATGGCCACCTTCATGATCGCCTCGCGGACCTGCTGCTCGTCGGACGGCTCCGGCAGACGCTCTTCAATGGCCTCGATCAGCTCTTCTTTGCCCAGGTTCTGCTTGGCGCTGACCCGAAGCACCTTGCGGCCCAGGCGGTAGAACTCGTCGGCCTGCGGGTCCAGCTCCTCGTTGTCGGTCTTGTTGGCCAGACACAGCACGGGCGCGGTGACGTAGCGGAGCCGCCGGGCCACCTCCTGATCCAGCGGCGTGGGGCCGGCGCGGGTATCGACCACCAGCAGGATCAGGTCCGCCGAATCGACGGCCAACTGGATCTGCGCTTCGATGTGCTCGGTCAGATTGTCGCTGTCCTCGATCCCCATACCGCCCGTGTCCACCAGCTCGACGAAGCGGCCCTGCACGTCGACCAGGTGCGTGACCCGATCGCGGGTGACTCCGGAAGTGGGGTCGACAATGGCGATCCGCCTTCCGGCCAGCCAGTTGAAGATGCTCGACTTGCCGACGTTGGGCCGGCCGACGATGACAACCTGTGGGACTCCCATACAGCATCTCACCAGGGGGGCAAATGCGCCGGTTCGAGCGGGCCCGTCCACGCAGGACGGCCGGCGCCGGGACCTTCCACTCCTATCATAGTCTGAGCGGCATTCTGGTTCCACTCCAAACGGGGGATTCGTTGCTGGGTGGCTGATCAATCGGGCCGTCGCCGTGCCGGCCTGTTCTCAGGCCTCGCCACAAGCGGCCGCCAGACCACTTTCCCGCACGGGCCCCTGACCCCATTCCACACGATCCGCCGGGCGCTATACTGGATGGGGGTCCAAAGAGCACTTGCTGAAGAAGAATACAGGAGTGAGGATGAGACGGAAAGGCACGGGGGCCGCTCGTGGCGAGGTCTCGGAACAGGCCGGGCGGGCGACTCGGGCGATGGTGCAGAGGTTGGAGAGTCTCGAGCGGGCCGGGTTGACGCACGTGGGCAAGGTGCCCTGGGACGATGTGGCGGCCCCCGCCGGAGGCGATGCCCCTCAGAACCCGGCGAAAAAGGACGAGCGGACCGCGGCCCTGGCCACCGTCGCCCGGGAGGTGGCCGCCTGCACCCGCTGCGCGGAGTTGGCCCGAAACCGAACCCAGACCGTCTTCGGAGCCGGCAATCCCCGCGCCCGGCTGGTCTTCTGCGGCGAGGCCCCCGGGTACGACGAAGATCGGCAGGGCGAGCCGTTCGTGGGCCGGGCGGGACAGTTGTTGAACAAGATCATCGGGGCCTGCGGCCTGCGGCGCGAGGAGGTGTATATCCTGAACATCCTCCGCTGCCGGCCGCCGGACAACCGCAACCCGTTGCCCGTCGAGGCCGCCAACTGCCGCGAATACCTCGATCGCCAACTGGCCATCATCCAGCCGGAGTTTATCTGCTGCCTGGGTGCGGTGGCCGCCCAAAACCTGCTGGAGACCACGGCCTCGATCGGCAAGCTGCGGGGCCGCTTCCACGACTACAACGGCATCCAGGTCCTCTGCACCTATCATCCGGCCTATCTGCTGCGAAACCCGGCCGCCAAACGTCCTACCTGGGACGACATGCAACTGCTGATGGCCGAAATGGGGATCGAGCTGCCGGAGAAGTAGATACGCTCTCGTGGTTTACCGCGGAAAAATGACTAATAGCCGGGACGCAACGCGTCGCGGGAAGTTCTCGGACGCAAGAGCGCCATCATGGACGAGACAAACCCGTACCAGTCGCCCGAACACCCTTCAACCGATCCCGGAAGCCGCTCTCCCAGCCCTCATCTTCAGGACGATACAAAGCCGAGCCACTGGCGCCGAGCAGATCTTGCACTCGCAATCGCTCAACAGGGCCTATTCCTGCTATTCACGGCACTGCTGCTGGATGGTGGGTTTATGTTCCGGGTGTGTTGTGCTGCCGCGATCGCCCACTGGGTCGCAATGGTCATCGTTCGAATTCGCCGTCCAGCCGAACCAAGCACGCTGGACGTGGGAGTCGTCAAGTTCGGCTTCCTGTTCTGTTTTCTCCTGGCATATTCGGCGGCTTTGGTGGTTGTGAGAATAAGCGCCCTCTGGTAACCGTCAATGAAAGGTTGCAGGACCAAGCGATGATGCCTCCCAAGACATTCAAATGCTATCTGGTCACCAAAGACACCGAGGGCAACGTCTGCGGAGAGATTGCCGAGCGCTCGCTCGACGAGTTGCCCCCCGGCGAGGTGCTGGTGCGGGTGGCCTATTCCTCGCTGAATTACAAAGACGCCTTGGCCGCCACCGGCCACCCGGGCGTCAATAAGGTCTTCCCGCACGTGCCCGGCGTCGACCTGGCCGGCGTGGTGGTTCACAGCGGCGTCTACGAGTTCGTCGAGGGCGACCCGGTGCTGGCCACCGGCTTCGACCTGGGCGCCAGTCGTTGGGGCGGGTTCGCGGAGTACGCCAGCGTGCCCGAGGACTGGATCGTGCCGCTGCCTGCCGGATTGAGCCTCCGTGAGAGCATGATCCTGGGGACCGCCGGATTCACGGCCGGGCTGTGCGTCGACGCCTTGCAGAAACAGCAGGTCGAGCCCCAGCGGGGCGAAGTCGTCGTCACCGGGGCAAGTGGCGGCGTGGGCAGCATGGCCGTGGCCATCCTGGCCAAGCTCGGATACCACGTGGCGGCCGTCACCGGCAAGACCACTGCACATGAGTATCTGAGAGAACTGGGGGCCGAACGGATCGTCGGCCGTGAAGACGTCGACGATCAGAGCGGTCGCCCGCTGTTGCACGCCCGTTGGGCCGGGGCGGTGGACACCGTGGGCGGGAACATCCTCTCGACGGTGCTGCGGGCGACGAAGCACGGCGGCTGCGTGACCGCCTGCGGACTGACCGCCGGAAACGAGTTGGCCATGACCGTCTATCCGTTCATCCTCCGGGGCGTCACCCTGGCCGGCATCGATGCCGCCTGGGGCCCGATCCCCCTCCGCCACCAGATCTGGCAGCGCCTGGCCGGCCAGTGGAAACCCGACGACCTCGAGAGGATGGCCACCTTTGTCGAATTGCCGGAGTTGCCCCCGCGGATCGACGCCATCCTCGCCGGCCAGATCACCGGACGGGTGGTGGTGGAGATTGGCGGGCACGGCGCTGCTGCGGAGTATTGAGCCGCTTGCGGCTTAGCGGCTGCGTGGTGCCAAGCCGCAAGCGGCTGGAAACGCATTGCCATGTACGAAACTTTCGAGCACACCGCCGACCTGGGCCTGCGGATTCGAGCGGACGACCTGCGGGGGCTATTCGAAGAGGCTGCTCGCGGGCTGTTCTCGGTGATTGTGACGAACCTCGGCGATGTCCGCCCGGTCGACGAGGTAGCATTCAAGATCGAAGGGACTGAGCATGACGAGTTGCTCCGCGACTGGCTGGCCGAGTTGCTCTATGCGTTCCATGGGCGGCACCTGCTCCTGGCCCAGTTCGACGTCCGCCTTGACCAGGCCGGACTGACGGCCACCGCCCGGGGCGAGCCGGTCGACCTGGACCGGCACGAGATCGACGCCGAGTTGAAGGCCGTTACCTATCACGGCCTGAAGGTCGAACAGCAGCAGGACGGCTGGCTGGCCGAGGTGATCGTGGATACTTGACTCCGGGCAACTCCAAGCGAACCGCTTTTTCGGGGCCGACGTCTTCCCTCCGCGGCCGGAAGTTGTAGTATTAGCTGTGGGAACTCATGCCATCGCGAAGGAAAACCCGCCCATGGCCAAACCGGGTTTCACCGGGCCGCTGGAGCAGATCGACGAGTGCTGCTGGCGGATCCCGAAGGATTACAAGGCGGGGATGCAGGTCGAGGGGCGGATCTTCGCCGACGCGAAGCTGCTTCCGCAGATCCGCTCAGACCAGGCCCCCGAACAGGTGGCCAACGTGGCCTTTCTGCCGGGGATCCAAACGGCCAGCCTGGCCATGCCCGACATCCACTGGGGATACGGCTTCTGTATCGGTGGGGTCTGTGCCACCGATCCGGCCGCCGGCGGCGTGGTCTCTCCGGGGGGGGTGGGATACGATATCAACTGCGGCGTACGGCTGGTGCGGACCGATCTGCTGCGCGAGGAGGTCCAGCCGCAGATCGAGCAGTTGATGGAACGGCTTTTCCGGCGGATTCCCGCCGGCGTCGGCCGGGGCGGGCCGTACTTGTTTGGCGGCAAGCAGCTCAGGCGGATCCTGGCCGAGGGGTCGCGCTACCTGCAAACCCGAGGTTGGGCCACCGAAAGCGACCTGGAGCACACCGAGGCCGGCGGATGCCTGGAAGACGCCCAGCCCGACCACCTCAGCCAGCGGGCGCTGAAACGCGGCAGCGACCAGTGCGGCACCCTGGGCTCGGGAAACCATTTCCTCGAAGTCCAGGTGGTCGACGAGATCTTCGACGACCGGGCGGCCCAGGTCATGGGGCTCGAGAAGGACCTGATCTGCGTGATGATCCATTCCGGCTCCCGTGGGCTGGGCTACCAGGTGTGTGACGACGCCCTGAAAACGCTCCGCAACGTGCCGGCGAAATACGGCATCCAGTTGCCCGACCGGCAATTGGCCTGCGCCCCGGTCGAGAGTCCCGAGGGGCAGGAGTATTTGGGGGCCATGCGTTCTGCGGCCAACTATGCCTGGGCCAATCGGCAGTTGCTGATGTGGCAAACCCGGGAGGTGCTGGCCGAGTTCTTCGGCCGCCCTTGGGAGTCGCTAGGGATGAACCTGATCTACGACGTGGCCCACAACATCGCCAAGATCGAACGGCATACGGTAGATGGGCGCCAGAAGAGGGTCTGCGTGCACCGCAAGGGCGCCACCCGGGCGTTCCCTCCGGGGCATCCGGAGATACCCCAGCGGTATCGGCAGATCGGCCAGCCGGTGATCATCCCCGGCGACATGGGCCGGGCAAGCTGGGTCCTGGTGGGGCAGCCGGGGAGCATGGAGCAGACCTTCGGGACCACCTGTCATGGTGCCGGGCGGGTGATGAGCCGCAAGGCGGCCGTTCAGGACGCCCAGGGCCGCCGGATCGACCGCGAATTGGCCCAGAAAGGCATCGTGGCCCGATGCCGAAGCTGGAAAGGGCTCGCCGAAGAACAGCCGGCAGCATATAAAGACGTTAACCTGGTGGTCGACGTGGTTCACCAGGCCGGCCTGGCCAAGAAAGTCGCCCGGCTGCGTCCGATCGGGGTGGTAAAGGGTTAGAACCGCCCGCAGCCGGGCAAGGCGAAAAGCACCACACCTTCAAACCACGGTGAACAGACCCAATCCCGCTCCATGCGGCGTCGGCGTTGCCGTCGGCGGGTTTGGTCGGTATAACCGCTTATCAGTCGGGTGAGGAGGAGCCGTAGTCGGGTGGGGCTGCGGCCGATCCCCCGCCGGTAAATTCGAAGGGAGGGGAGCCCATGGCGATCGAACTAACCAGCACGGCCTTTGCCCACGGCCAGCCGATTCCGAAAAAGTACAGCGGGGAAGGGGCCGACGTTTCGCCCCCGCTTTCCTGGTCGGGCTTGCCGGACGGAACCAGTGAATTGGCCCTGATCTGCGATGATCCGGACGCCCCCACGGCCGAGCCCTGGGTCCACTGGGTGATCTACAAGATCCCCGTCACCATCACCGAGCTGCCGGAAGGAATCGAAAGACGGGCCCGGCTGAAACAGCCGGCCGGCGTCCTGCAAGGTAGGAATTCCTGGCCCAGCCAGAACTTCGGCTACCGCGGCCCTTTACCGCCGCCCCGCCACGGCACGCACCGTTACTTCTTCAAGCTCTACGCCCTGGAGGCCAAGCTGGTGATCAGCCCGGGCGTGGACAAGAGAGTCCTCCTGGAGGACATCAAGGGCCACGTGCTGGGAGAAGGCCAATTGATGGGCACGTACCAGAGGTGAGCCGGTATGAAGCAATCACAGACGAACGCAGTTCCGCTGCGGCTGACGCTGGCGACGGCTGTTATGGCGCTGGCCGGTCTGAGCGGTTGTGGGTCGGAGCAGCCGCCGGAGGACAGCCCGGACTGGCCCAAGCTCGAGCTGACCAGCACGGCCTTTTCTGAAGGTCAGCCGATCCCCAGAAAGTACACGGGGGAAGGTGCCGACGTTTCGCCGCCGCTTTCCTGGTCGGGCTTGCCCGAAGGGACCCAGGAACTGGCCCTGATCTGCGACGACCCCGACGCCCCCCGGGGTACTTGGGTCCACTGGCTGATCTACGGAATCCCGGCCACCGCAACTGGGCTGCCCGAAGACCTAAGCGGCACCGATTGGCGCGAGGGGGGGATGGTCGAGGGTAAGAATTCCTTCGGCGACACCGGCTACGGCGGCCCGATGCCTCCGCCCGGAGACGGCAAACACCGCTACTTCTTCAAGCTCTACGCCCTGGACAGCGACTTGGCCCTCAAGCCGGGGCTGGACAAGCAGTCCCTGGAGGAGGCAATCAGGGGCCACATTCTGGGGAAGGGCGAGCTGATGGGCACCTATAAGAGGTGAGCCGTGCCCGACCGGAGAAAGCATCGGGGGCCGCACCCGGAGGACGCCCGGCTGTTTGCACCCGAGGCCTGGCCGGTGCTGCGTCGGGCGACGGCCGATCTCTGCTGGCTGCTCAGCCGAGGCTACGCGGATAAATCGGCCCTGAAGCTGGTGGGCGACCGCTACGACCTCGTCGCGCGGCAGCGGACGGCCGTGGGGCGGTGTAGCTGTAGCGACGCCCGGGCGGCCCGGCGGCAGGACCACCGCGTCGGCCCGGAAGAACTCGCCGGCCGGCCCCTTTGGCTCGACGGCTATAACGTGCTCACCACGGTCGAGTCGGCGCTGGCTGGCGGGGTGGTGCTGGCGGCCCGCGACGGCACCTGCCGCGACATGGCCAGCATGCACGGCAGCTACCGGAAGGTCACCGAAACCCTGCCCGCCCTGAGATTGCTCGGCCGGCTGACCGCGGCCCTGAAGGTCCGCCAGTGCCTCTGGTACCTGGACCGTCCGGTATCGAACAGCGGCCGCCTGAAGCAGATCATGGAAGACGTGGCGGCTGCGGAGGGCTGGCCGTGGCGGGTGGAGCTGGTCCAGGACCCCGATGCGGTGCTGGCTGAGACCAGCCAGATCGTGGCCACCGCCGACAGCGCGATCCTGGACCGCTGCGCCGCCTGGCTGAACCTGGCCCGGGAAACGATCGTCCGGCACGTGCCCGAGGCATCGGTCGTCGAACTATAGCGCCTCGACGCGGTCGTGCTCTGACACGCCCTGAGTCTTAAGCCGATCCTGTGCCGGCGCCGGCAATCCCGACGCCGGCCGCACGACTGTTACACCCGTTAGGGTGGATAGCGAGTGGCGAATGCGGGCGGGATCGGTCCTGTTTGAGGACCTCAATCTCTCTGATTTTCTGCTGCAAACACCCCCACTTCCGGACGGAACAGGTCCGCGCCTTACGCATGTAAGTGCTTGTCGTTAAAGTGTTTAAGTATCTCCGGCCTCTCCCGCAAGGGATCTTGCCACGGTCTTGGGGTGGTGGAAAACGCCGACTGGCTGCGGTATAATCAATTCCCGCCAAAAGAAGGGTAAGTGCGCCGGGAAGGCAAATCGGAAATGACGAAGCACGAATGACCAAAGCTTGTGGCCACTGGTCTGTGAAGATTGAAATGAGAGGTTGGGTGCCGGCGGCGGCTTGCCCGCCACCGTGCCGCAGGGGCAGACAAGCTGCTCCTGGCACCCCTCAGATCAAGATTGACAGACCGCTGGCGTCGCCGAGGGCCTCTTCCAACTGACCACTGACAACTGCCCACTGACAACTAACCACGCCCCGCCCCAGCCGATGGACGTCGACCTGGAAGCCCCTGAGCGAATCCGCCATTTCCCGGAGGTGCTGGTGCCGATGCGCGAGCGCCTGCTGGCCAACCTGGTGATGATCGCGCAGATCCCCGCACCCGGTGGGGAAGAGGGGGACCGGGTCCGCTTCCTGTTGGACCGGTTTGCGGAGGCCGGCGTGGGCGACGCGGCGGCCGACGAAATCGGCAATGCGGTAGGGCGGCTCCAGGGAACAAAAGGAGACCGCAATATCCTCCTGGTCTCCCATCTGGATACGATCTTTCCGGCCAACCTCGACCACAACGTGACCGTAGAGGCAGATCGCGTGATCGGCCCCGGCGTGGGCGACAACGCCCTGGGTGCGGCGATCGTCTCCATGATCCCGGCGGTCCTGGAACATCTGGGAATCGAACTCGACTCCAACCTGGTCCTGCTAGGTTCGACCAGTTCAGTAGGCCGGGAGAATCACGCCGGAATCCGCTTCTTCCTCGATCACATGGTCGATCGCATCGACTGCGGAATCTGCGTGGAAGGGATGCAACTGGGACGGCTGAATTACTTCTCCATCGGGACCGCCCGCGGAGACATCACCTGTGACGTCCGCCCCGAACCCTCCCGAAGCTACGGCTCCGAAAGCGCCCTGGTGGTGATCAATCACATCATCAACCGGATCTTGGGAATCTCGACCCCCAACCGGCCTTACACCGTGATCCGGATGGGCAAGATGCGGGCCGGGGTGGCCTACGACGTGGAGCCGGACCACGCCGAACTGGGCGTGGAGATCGTCAGCCACAGCGACGAGATGATCGACCAGGTCCACCACCAGATCGAGGACATCGTTGCCGAGATGTCGGCCCGGCACGCGGTGGACGCACACCTGGATCTGTTCTTCAAGACCCAGGCCGGCGGGATCCCATTTTCCCATCCGCTGGTCAAACGCGTGCTGGAGGTGATGCACTCTCTGGGGATCGAGCCCGACCAGGGTCACAGCCCCTCCGAGCTCTCGGAGTTGATTGCTCGAAACATCCCCGCTGTCACCCTGGGAATTACCCGCGGTGGAAAAAGCCGAAAGAAGAGCCCCGACTACGTGTTGATCGACCCGATCCTGACGGGGGTGGCTCAATTGCTGGGTGTGATCCTGGCGGTTGACGAGGGGGCCTGCGATGAGCTCGAACAGCGAGTTGCGATCAATGGAGACGGCCGCGACGAAGTCTAAGGGCGGCCTGCCGCTTGTGTAGGAAACCGGCGATGAAGTCTGAAAAGTGGCTTGCCGAGCGAACGTTCCACCACTCCAATTTCTGGGATATCAAGTGGCTGGTGGAAGAAAAACTCCGCCAGGGACTCTCCATCTCGCTCTGCCTGCCCACGCTCAACGAAGAAAACACCATCGGCCAGGAAATTGTGATCCTCAAGGCGGAGTTGGCCGACCGCTATCCGCTGCTGGATGAGATCGCCGTGATCGACTCGGGCAGCACCGACCGGACCTGTGAGATCGCCGCCAGCTTCGGGGCCGAGGTTTACATCGCCTCCGAGCACCTGACCGAGTGCGGCAATCAGTCGGGCAAAGGCGAGAACCTCTGGAAGGCCCTTTACCTGCTCACCGGCGACATCATCGTCTACGTCGATACCGACATCAAGAACATCCACCCCCGCTTCGTCTACGGGCTGGTCGGCCCCCTGATTCAGGATCCGGAAGTACACTACGTCAAGGCGTTCTACGACCGCCCGCTGGCCTTCTCGGGAGGATTGCGTCCCACCGGAGGTGGCCGGGTGACCGAGATCCTCATCCGGCCGCTGTTTAGTCTCTTCTATCCCGAGCTGGCCGCCATCTTACAGCCGCTTAGCGGGGAATACGCCGGGCGGCGCTCGATCCTCGAACAGATCCCCTTCCCCGTCGGATACGGCGTCGAAACTGCCATGCTGATCGACATCTACCAGC
>CAZUAM010000074.1:0-16471 GCA_964618095.1 uncultured Planctomycetaceae bacterium
ACGCCCCCCAAGAACCTGCCTCAGACGACAGGCTTCCCGGCGAACCGGCGGGAGAGTTGACCGTGGACCCCATCCTTTTCTCAATCCACAACCCGGTGAAGGTCGCCGTCGGCGTGATCCTGGTGGTTCTGTTCGGAGTGATTGCGCTGACGGCGATCCCCATCCAGCTCACGCCCGACGTAGACCGGCCGGTCGTGACCGTCCGGACCGAATGGGTGGGCAGAAGCCCGGAGGAAGTCGAGGAGTCGATCCTTCTGGAACAAGAGGAGAAGCTCAAGACCCTTCAGGGGCTGCATAAGATGATCTCCACGGCGCAATTGGGGCGGGCCTATATCACCCTGGAGTTCAACGTGGGCTTCAACATGTCCCGGGCGCTCCAGGAGGTATCGAACAAGCTGGACGAAGTGCGGGCCTATCCCGACGAGGTCGATCGTCCGGCGATCCGGGCCTCGGACACGGCCAGCGACGACGCCATCGGCTACTGCCTGTTGCAGGCCGAGGATCCCGATTTCGAAGCGGCCAGGTTCTACGATTACGCCGACCGCTACCTGAAACCGGCGCTGGAAAGGATTTCCGGCGTCGCCGAGATCGGCATCTTCGGAGGGCGCGAGCACCAGGTGCAAGTCCAATTCGACCCGACGGCTTTGGCGCAGCGGGGGATCAGTGTCACGGAGTTGCGCAACGCCTTGCAGTCGGACAACGTCAACGAATCGGCCGGCGACATGGCCAGCGGGCGCCAGGACGTGCGGTTTCGGGTGCTGGGCCAGTTCGAGTCGCTCGAGCCGCTCCGCCAGACGGTCGTGAAGTACGACGCCGACGGCGTCCCGATCCGCCTCGAGGACCTCGCCGAGGTCAAGCTCGTGCTGGAGAAAAAGGTCCACTTCGACCAGTGCAAGGGCAGGACCTCGATGACGATCTTCATCAAACGAGAGACCGGGGCCAACGTCCTGGAAATCATGGACCAGGTCCGCCGGGAGGTCGACGAGCTGAATGCCCCGGGCGGCCTGCTGCGATCGTTCAAGAACGACCGCCATGGAGTCCGCCTGCGATTGGTCGTCGACGATACCTACTATATCCACCGGGCCGTCGGACTGGTGCGGGAGAACCTGCTGCTGGGCGGAAGCCTGGCCGTGCTCGTGCTGCTGATGTTCCTCCGCAGCCCGCGCCCTACCTTGATCATTGCCGTGGCCATCCCCATCTCGGTGATCGGAACGTTCGTGGTGATGGCCCTGACGGGCCGCAACCTGAACGTGATCTCCCTGGCAGGGCTGAGTTTTGCCGTGGGAATGGTCGTGGACAACGCCATCGTGGTGCTGGAGAACATCGACCGCCACATGGCCATGGGAGAGAAGCCCTCGGTGGCCGCCTACCGCGGCGCCAAAGAGGTGTGGGGGGCCATCCTCTCCTCGACCCTGACCACCATCGCGGTGTTTGCACCCGTGCTGACGATCAAGGAGGAGAGCGGCCAGCTCTTCTACGACATCGCCCTGGCCATCTGTGCCGCCGTGACCCTCTCGCTGCTGGTCTCGATCAGCGTGATTCCCACGGCCGGGGCGAAGTTCCTGCGAAACCGCCGGCCGGCACGGGGGCCGGTCGCCAGCGCCGCGCGTTCGCTGTTTGGGCTTGGCCCGCTCCTCTCCTGGGGCTGCGACGCCTTTGCCCGCCTCATCCACCTGATGACCTTTCCCAGCCTGGCCGGGGCGTGGCTCCGCGTGGTGGTGATTACCGTGATCACGGTCGTCGCTCTTGGATTGAGCTGGATACTGATGCTTCCGGCCAGCTATCTCCCGGACGGGAACAAGAACTTCACCTTCGGGATGATGTTCAATCCGCCCGGCTACTCCCTCGATCAGAACACGTCGGTCGCCGAACGCTTGGAGGCCTGCGTACAACCCTACTGGGAGGCGAAGGACACCCAGGAGGCAACGGCCATCGCCCCGCTGGTCGACATGCAAACCGGCAAGCCGATCCCCGAGGTCCCCCCGCTCGGCGAGTTCTTCTTCGTCGTCTCCAGTGGCCGGGTGTTCATGATCACCACCAGCAAGGACCCGGAGAACGTCCGCCCGGTCAAGTCGATTCTGACCCGCGCCATGAACCAGATCCCCGGCAGCTACGGCTACGCTTCGCAGGCGTCGATTTTCGGCCGGAGGGCGGGCGGCTCGAACTCGGTGGAAGTCGAAGTCGTCGGCACCGACATGCAGCGGCTCAAGACCAGCGCGGCCCACCTTCAGAAGAAACTTATGGCCGAGTTCTCCAAGTTCGCCGTACGCAGCGATCCCATGAACTTCAACGAGGCCGGCCCCGAACGGCAAATCGTCATCGACCAGGTCCGCGCCAAGGAGCTGGGCATGAACGTCCACTCGCTTGCGTTGGCAGCGCGGGCGATGGTGGACGGGGCGATCGTCGGCGACTTCAGCTTCGAAGGCGACAATATCGACCTGGCGGTCATTCGCGATCCAACCTTCGAGCTGACTCCCGACAAGCTGGCTGAAGTTCCGCTCGCCGTCACCGAAGAGGACGGCCGGCAGACCGTCCTGCCTCTGGGAGAGCTGGTCCATTTCGTGGAGGCCGACGCGTCCCAGTCGATCCGGCGGGTGGAACAGCGCCGCGCCGTCACGTTCGTCGTCAACCCCCCTCCGGAGATGGCTCTGGAACAGGCCCAGGTCAGAATCGAGGAACTGGTCGCCGAGTCGCGCCAGGAAGGCGGCATGACCTCTGACGTGCAAGTGAATATGTCGGGCAACGCCGACAAGCTCACCCAAGTCCGCGCCGCCCTGCTGGGGCGCTGGGACGGCTGGAACTTCGAGTCGCTTAGCAGCGTCGGGCTGAGCCGGTTCTTCCTCGCCCTGCTGATCACCTACCTCCTCATGGCCGCCTTGTTCGAAAGCTTTCTTTATCCCTTCGTGATTCTATTCAGCGTTCCCTTGGCCACGGTGGGCGGCTTCGCCGGGCTGCGCCTGGTCCGCTACCTGGATCCCACCCAGCAATTGGACACCCTAACCATGCTCGGCTTCATCATCCTGATCGGCGTGGTCGTGAACAACGCCATCCTCCTGGTCCACCAGGCGTTGAACTTCATGCGCGGCACCGGGGAAAGCGAGGGGAGCGTCTGCCAGCCCCTGCCGCCGCGAGAAGCCATCCGCCAATCGGTCAAGACCCGAATCCGACCGATCTTCATGACCGCAACCACCAGCGTCTGCGGAATGCTGCCCTTGGTGCTCGCTCCCGGAGCAGGCAGCGAACTCTACCGGGGCCTGGGCGCGGTCGTGGTCGGCGGCCTGGTCTGCTCCACGCTCTTCACGCTGGTGGTGGTACCGCTTCTGTTCAGCCTGGTCATCGACGTGAAAACGTTCCTAATCCGCGCGTTGTTCGCAGAGCGCGAGATCCCCTTGGAGATGGAGGCCGGCACCGACAGTGCGGGCCGTCCTCCCGAAGTCTTGGATCCGGTATCCACCACGTGAACTGGGGCCGGCAGTTGGCGGCCCGCAATCCCTCGCGCCCAACGGGGGCTTTCTCGCGTGTTTGGCCCCTTCGCAGCGGGCTTCTTATTGAGTCCTGCACGGACAATGACCTATTGGGTGCCATGGGCGGCTTGTCCGCCCTTGCACCCAGGCAGCGGCAGACAAGCTGCCGCTGGCACCCCGATCATTGGCAAGGCAGGGCTCAATAGAGCCGCGCCCTCGGGGCGTGGTCGATTACTCAATCGTCCACATCGTCACCGCGTCTCGGTCCTTCACGAAGATCCGGTTCCCCGCGATCACCGGGTGCGCGTAGGTCGGCGTGTCGGCGACCTTGATCCGGGCCAGCTCCTCGTATTGCTCGTCATTGGGCTTCAACGCGATCAATTCGGAGTTGCTGGGCAGGGCCAGGATGACCGAGCCGGCGTCGACCAGCGCCCCAAAACCGCCGCGACCTTGCGGGGTGGCGTCGATCCAGGCCGTCTGGCCGGTCCCGGCGTTGATGCAGTACAGATTGCCGCGGTTGGAGAGGCCGAAGAGCAGGCCGTCCTTGAGCACCGGCGTGTTGTACTGCGGGGCGAGCTCAGGGTTGCTCCAAAGCGCTTTGGCGGCAAAGCCGTCGCCCTGCTTTTCGATCTTCACGGCCTTGGCGCCCCGGCCTGCACCCGTGTAGATTACCGTTTGCCCATCAACGATCGGTGTGGCGGTGTTGTAAGCCCTCCTCTGGGGCGCGAACGGAAGTCGCCAGAGGAGCCTTCCATCCGCCACGCCGACCCCCACGATGCTCTTCTCCGTAAGGGTCACGATCTGCTTGGTGCCTTCGACGGTCAACAGGACGGGCGAGGCGTACTCCGGGCCTTCCTCGGCCCACCGCCACTTCTGGTCGCCGGTGGCCAGGTCGAAAGCGATGATCGCCCCATTACCCCGCCCGCCGAGATGCGCGATGGCCATCCCGTCCACGATGATCGGCGACGTGGCCGTGAAGAACGTGGGCACGACCTTGGGGAACGGGTCCTTGCGCCACACGAGCTTGCCGTTGGCGGCGTCCAGGCAAGAGAGGACCCCGCCCACGCCCAGCGTGACGACCTTTCCTTCGGCCACCGCAGGCGAGCTTCTGGGGCCCGGGTGTTGCCGAGCAGCTGCTCCAGTCACGGCCTGTGCCGCGTACTTGTCCTGCCACAGTTCCTTTCCGTTGGCCGCGCTGAGACACAGGGTGATCTCTTGCTGACCCTGGCGGGCAAAGACATAGAGCTTCTCGCCCACCAGGGCGGGCGTTGCATCGCCCGAGCCCACCGTCGTTTTCCACTTCTGCGTCAGTGCCTTCGGCCAGGTCCGCGGCGCGGTGAACCCGGTCACCTTCCCATCCCGATTGGGGCCTCGCCACTGAGGCCAGTCCTGCGCGACGATGTAGCCCGCGCTGATCAGCACCACACAGCCCACAATCACGCCGATCGATCGATTCGCGTTTCTCAAGGTAGCTCCGGTCCGATTAGTGTTGAAAAACCTGCACCGAGCCGCACCCGCGGCAGGGCAACAGTCTACCACACCTGACTCGTCTATTCCACTCTCAGTAGTTCCAAGTTTAGGCCGGCTGGCACACCTATCAGCGCAAGGCGTTTCCGCAAAACACCTTACAGTCCGTGTGACGCCTACCGCAGCGGATCGTCTCGCGGCGCAAGTTGCTTTGCTGACAGTTCTTGGGTCGCGCAACGCTCAGGCCGCCGTACCGGCGGCCGCTAAACACCGTTGGGCGGCCGTTAAACACGGTTGCGCGGGCGACAAACACGGTTGCGCGGCCGTTAAACACGGTTGCGCGGGCGACAAACACGGTTGCGCGGGCGACAAACACGTTTAGCGGCCGACGGTACGTCGGCCCCTGGCAGAACCGCATTTGTCAATCTGAGGGTGGGGAGCCGCGAAAACTCCCCTCTCCACCGCCCGCTGAAGGGGGCGAACAGAAGAAAGTTCTGTGGAGGTTGCCTTGTCCCGGGGAGTCTCCCAGTACCGGTCACGTGTCCATGGGATTGATGTGTGGCAGAGCCTCAATGGAGCTGTTGACCGCATCGTACCCTTCCTCGGTGAAGGTTACGGTATAGGCTCCGTAGCCGGCCGAGGCACCCTGGCGGGTAAGGGTCAACGTCCACGAGTCTTCCAGCGAACCCGTGCTGCCCGGCCCCGGGACTCCCACGGTGAAGTATTTCGGGGCGGCCTGCTCCACGTCCAACAGCGACAGGTCATCTGCGTAAGTTCCCTCGCGGCCCTGATAGCGTTCCTGTGCCGCCCGGACTGCTGCCAGGTACTTGAAGGCCTCAGCCGCCTTCGACCGCTCGATGCTCCGAGACATCCGGGGAATGCCGAAGGCTGCCAGCACGCCGATGATTATGACTACGACGGCCAGCTCGACTAACGAGAATCCTTCACGGCTCGTAGGGTCAATCCGACAACGCCTGGACTTCATAGAACGGTCCCTCCAAATGCCCCTCGACGAATTGCGTCGCATCTCGCACCATGCGTCTGACGAGCCCGCGGACCGCCTTCGGTGGGTCGCATATAAGTCTAGCTTGCATACCCGTTGGGTGTGGAAGAACCGAGATCGAGGAGGCGTGATAGTGGTTGTGAGGGTTTTGAGGGCCTGGCACAGACGTCGGGACCCGCTGAAGTGGTGGCGTGACACCGCCTTTCCCCCCAAGGCGCCGGCTCCCCACGCCGGCGATCTGAGCCGCAACCATACCATGTACGTAACGGCCCAGGTGGCGATGGTGGGTTGGCCGCCTGCACGCCAACTTCCCCGCCGACCGCACGACCCGTGAAGGGGGTTCTTGTCAAGCCTCGCTGCTTGCGGCGGTGCGTGTCTTGACATTCCTCGCAAACGCTGCCTATGATGAAATACTCTATTGTTGGGGGTGCGGCAGTAGTCATATCGGGTTTGCGTATCAGCGGGGAAGACGATGCCGCGCGCGTTCGATCCGTACTACACCTGGCTGGGCATCCCGCCGGAAGACCAGCCGCCGAATCACTACCGCCTGCTCGGCCTGCGACCCTTTGAGCAGAACCCCGACGTCATCGAGAACGCCGCCGATCAGCGGATGGCGCACCTGCGTACGTTCCAGACGGGCAAGCGTGCCAAGTTCTCGCAGAAGTTGCTCAACGAGGTGGCGGCCGCGCGGGTGTGCCTGTTGAATCCGGAAAGGAAGGCCGCCTACGACCGGCAGGTGCGGCAGATGCTCCGGGTGGAGGCGGCGGATGCCGAGAAGCCCCCCCAGGTCGGCCCCCGCCCAGTCGGCGCGACGTCTGGATCCCCCGCCGATGCGAGGCCGCCACGGAAGACCATCGCACATGAGCCGGTAGGGGCCACCGGAGAGCCGGTGGGGCGGGCGACGGCCCAGTCCACCTCCTTGGGCCAACTCGGCGAATACCGGCTGCTGGAAAAGCTCGGCGAAGGCGGAATGGGGGCGGTCTATCGGGCGCTGCACACCAAGCTGGGCCGCCAAGTGGCCCTGAAGGTGTTGCCTAAAGGCTGCATCGAGGACGAGCGGGCAATCGCCCGCTTCGAACGCGAAATGATGGCCGTCGGCGCAGTTGACCACCCCAACATCGTCCGCGCCATGGATGCCCGCGAGATCGAAGGAACCCGATTCCTGGTAATGGAGTTTGTCAAGGGCCTGGACTTGGGGAAAGTGGTCCGGCGCGTGGGTCCCCTGCCGGTGGCCGACGCCTGCGAACTGGCCCGCCAGGCGGCACTCGGACTCCAATCTGCTTATGAGCACAAGCTGGTCCATCGCGACGTGAAGCCCTCGAATCTGGTGCTCACCCACCAGGGACAGGTCAAGCTGCTGGACCTGGGCCTGGCCCGGTTCCAGTCGGACCAGCCGGCCGGTGAAGAAGTCACGGCCACCGGCCAGCCGATCGGCACGATCGACTACATGGCGCCCGAGCAGGTCTCCGACACGCACACGGTCGACATCCGGGCCGACGTCTACGGGCTGGGCTGCACGCTGTACAAGCTGCTTTGTGGCCGTGCCCCGTTCAGCGGCCCGAAGTACGAGACCCCCTTCAACAAGATGCAGGGCCACCTCCAGAAGCCGGTGCCGCCGATCCGGCGGTTCCGCCGAGACGTGCCCAAGGAGTTGATCGCGGTGGTCAATCGCATGCTGGCGAAGGAGCCGGCCGAACGGTTTGCCACGCCGGCCGAGGTGGCCGACGCGATTGGGCCGATGGCCACCGCCAGCGACCTGCCGGGCTTGTTGGCCCGCGCCGAGGGCCAGCCGACCGCTGCGGCCGGGCTGAGCGAGGCGCTGACGGCCACCGAGGAGGCCCCTTCCTCCTCCGCCCTGACCCGGTTTTTCCAGCAACTGAAACACGATTCAGGCCCGTCCGTCGTCCAGCCACCCGCTGCCCCCGAAGACCGCCGGGCACGACTTGCGATCACCATCGGCTGCGTGGCGGTGGGCGTGTTGCTGTTGGCGATCCTGATCGCCTGGGGCGTCAAATCCTCCAAACCACCGGCCGAGGTGGTCACGGCGATGGTCTTCGATTGGCCGGAAGAAGCACGAGAACGAACGGCCCTGTTTATCAATCGAGAACCGCGTGACTTCCCCGCCTCGGGACCGTTGGTGGTGCCGTGCAAGCCGGGCAAGTACCGCATCCACGCCGTTCGCAGAGGATTCAAGCCCAACGAGATGCTGGTCACGGTCGGCGCCGGCCGGCGCCGGGACGTGCCCCTGTTCGACACCTGGGTGCCGGAACCGCAGATACCGCAGTCGCACGTCGTTATTCTGTGGCGCAAAGACGAGCGCAACGACGCCGCCCTGGAGATCGACGGCCAAGTCCGCGACCTCTCGGACCCCACGGTCGAGGTCACGCCGGACCACGTCAAGGTCCTCCTGTCGGCGGGCCCGCACAAACTTTGGATCGTTCGCCGGGGATTCTTCCCCTTCGAGCGGGACTTCACGATTGTCGATGGGGAGGAGCAGATTATCGACGTGGTTTGGAAGCCGGCGACGCCGGGGCAGGAGAGATATTCCGTTCCTTCGCAGGCCCAGCAGGAGGAGGCCGCCAAACGGCTCGCCGAGAAGCACGGCCCGGCCGCTGCCGAGACCGCGGAGCAGAAAGCGGAGCTTGCCGGCGAACGGCTGGGTCAGGGAAAGCGAGCCCGGGATCCGGTCGAGCGGTTCGTGCTTTTCCAGCAGGCGATAGGATTGGCCGTTGAGGCGGGCGACGCCGCATTGATGCTGAAGGCCGCCGACGCGATGGGGGCCGACTTCAAGGTCGATCTGCCGGCCAAGAAGCAAGAGGCCTTGGCGGAGTTTGTCGGAACCGCCACGCCGCTGCCCGAAATCCGTTCGTTGGACGAGGCGAGCGAGTTCGCCGAAACGGCCTCGGGCTCCCCCAAAATCGCTTCGCTGGCCGAGGCGGTCGGGCAGATCGCAGTCGGCGACGCATACTGGGACCTTTCGCGGACGGAAACAGCGCAAGCCCAAGACACCCTCATGCTCTGCGCAGGTCGCTGGTACCGGCGGGCCCCGCCGGAGGTTGCCTCCGGACCGCTCAAAGACAAGTTGAAGTTTCGGCTGGCGCAGATCGCCCAGATCGAAGCGGCCGTGCAGAACACACGAGAGACAATCGGAAAGGATGAGACCTACGCCGAGGCGCTTGCACCGGCCGAGGCGATGCTGGCCGCCTGGGATTTTCGCGGTGCCGCGGCGGCACTGGCGAAGCTGCGTTTCGAGGAGCAAGACCTCGCCGCGCGCCTGGCCGGCCGCCGTGACGACGTGAAGCGCCTGGCGGGCCTGAAGGCCAGGATGATCGCCAAGGTCAACACGGCCAAACCGCGGCTGCGAAAAAGCGCACTGCTGCTTCAGGGTATCGACGGTGAGCTGGTCAAGGCCGACAAGGACGCCATCACGGCAAATCCGGGCGCCCGGAAGAGTGAGTCCCATCCCTGGCAGAACCTCAGTCAGAAGTCGGTTCGGCGGTTTCTCCCCTTCGTGATTGACCGCCAAAGTGCCGACGACTGTCTGGCGGCGGGACTGCTGGCCCTGGTTGCCAAAGACGCGGCGGCCGCCGAGGAACATTTCCAGCGGGCGCGCTCCCTGGGCGCCTCGATCGACTCTTATCTCAACGTCCTCGCCACGATTGCCTTCGAACAGGTAAACGGTCTGCTCGACAAGAAGACATTTCGCCAAGCACAGAGGCAACTAGCCGACATCGAGAAGGAGTTCGGCCGGACTCCATGGTACGCCTCGCACCGAGTCGATCTTGACGCTGCGCGGGAACGGATCAGGGCCGGTATCGCCGGGCTCGCCGAAAGTGAAGCCGAAAAACTCTACGCCGACGCCGCCGAACTTTTCAAACGGGGCCGGTATTTCGACCTCAAGCCAATGCTGGAGAAGCTCAAGCAGGATTATTCCCACGCCGCCGTGACGACCGACGCGAACCGCAAGCCCTCCCTGGCCGAGATGGAAGCGGTGATCCAGAATCTGGGTAAGAAACTTGCCGTTCGCCTGGACGGCCGAGGCGACTTCAGGACCATCCAGGCGGCCATCAAGGCGGCGCCCCCTAACAGCCTGATCGAGATCCAGGACAACGGTCCCTACAGCGAAGAGCTTGTCGTCCCTGCCGGCAAGAGCGGGCTCACTCTGCGGGGAAAGGCGAGCTGCTGGCCGATCATTACTACGGCCGGGCTGAAGACGACGCCCAACTACGTGATGACCGTCCGGGCAGAGCGTTCGACCATCGAGCGGCTGATCCTGCTGGGCGCCAAGAGGCCACAAGCCTGCGTGTTTATCGAGACCGGCTCCTTGCACCTCCATGCGGCGATCGTGTGTGCCACGCAGTCATGCGTCGTAGGCGGCGGGCAGCACCGCTGCGAGCTGGAGAATTGCGTGACCGTCGGCGCAATCCGCCAGATGCACACCTTTGTCGCCCGCAACTGCGTCTCGCTCAAAGGAGGATACTTCGGCTGGAAGCTCGATCTGGCCAACGTCGTGACGGAGTGGGCACACGCGACCGGGCCGTCCGCACTGCAATCCTGCACGATCACGGGCCCGGCAAGGTTCGAGGCCGAACCCAACACCCTGCTCGACTCGATCGTCAGCCAGGTCGAGTCCGTCAAGCCGGACACCCGGATCGATAGCTGCAACGTCTACAACAACCGCTACCTGGTGTTGGCCAAACCCGGCAAGGCGTGTTTCAGCAAGCCCCCCGAGTTCCGCGACCCGAACAATCTCGACTTCCGGCTTGCCAAGACCAGCCCCTGCCTGAAGAAGGCATCCGACGGCGGGGACCTCGGCTGCCGCTACACGCCCGAGATGATGGAGATGCTCAAGCTGGCCTTCGAGCTGCGCCGGCGGGGCATCATCAAATTCTGATGCGCCCCAGCCCCCACGTTCCGCGCGCCATGCGCTATTTCCCGAGTGCCCCCCTCCGTGGTGAATCACTCTCGCTTCGGCGCAAATAGCTGAAATTCCCAGATCGACGGGCCCTCGGTCGTCTGGAGCAGGTTTAGGCGGAAACGTCCACCAATCCCCGTCGTCCTTCGCTTGCAGCTCGAACTTGCGGACCCGGCCGTTGGGCTCGCTGAGATAGGCCCGATCGAACGTCAGCGGCCCGGCTTGAGCCGGTCCGCCGGACCGTCCAGCTTCAGCACGACGATCGTGTCCAACTCTTGCCGGTGCTCGGGCGGGACCGAGATTGCAATGCCCTGCTCGGTCTGCTTGACCGTCGCCCGGCCGCCGCTCATCACCGAGTGGGACACGACCTGCGTCTCGATCGACGGCAGCATCACCTTCTGGCCGGGCCATTTGAGCACGTGCACGTAGACCGTATCGTCCTTGTGCGTGGTCACTCCCCAGGGGGCCGACCGGAACGGGCCGCCCCGGGTGCCGTAGATGCTCCGGCCGTGCTTCTTGAGCCAGCGCCCGATTTCCCGGAAGCGGGCGGCCTGGCGGGGTTCGATCCGTCCGTTGGGCATGGGGTTGGTGTTCAGGGCGAGGTTGCCGCCCCGGCCGGCGCAGGTGACCAGGGTGTCGATGCACTGCTTTAGCGACTTGAGCTTGTCATCCGGCTTCCACGACCATTGCGTGCCCAGCGTCATGCAGGTCTCCCAGGGCCGGTCGAGCTGGAACCGGCCGAGCCGCTGCTCCGGTGTGTCGAAGTCGCCCGGCAGACCGCAGCGGCTGTTGATGATCAGGTGGGGCTGGATCTGTCGGGCCATTTTGAAGAGATTCTCGGCGTCCCAGTCCTCGGCCACCCCGCCCAGTCCGTCGAACCACAGCCCGTCCACCCGGCCGTAATTGGTCAACAGCTCGCGGATCTGGCCGTGCAGATACTTGATGTACCGCCGGTGGTTCTCGGTGCGATAGTCCGCGTGGTTCCAGTCGGGCTGCGAGTAGTAGATAAACAGCTTCAAGCCCGACTCGTGGCAGGCCCCCGCGATCTCCTTCATCACGTCGCGCCGCCAAGCCGCCTGGGGGCTGGTGCTCTTGTAGTCGGTCAGCTTGGTGTCGTAGAGACAGAACCCGTCGTGGTGCTTGACCAGGAAGATCATGTACTTCGTCCCGGCGTCCAGGGCCACCTCGACCCACTGCCGGGCGTCGAACCGCTCGGGCTTCCATCGCTTGTAGAGGTTGTCGTACACCTCGACCGGGGTGCCGGCCGGATTTCGTTTAGACCGGTGTCCCCGGCGCTCGCCGCCGCGGGACCAGCCGATCTCCTTGCCGGTCAGGCTCACCGGCCCCCAGCAAACGAACATCCCGAAGCGGGCGTCCTGCCACCACCGCATCGCTTCTGGCGTGGCCTTCAGCCAGTCGCGCGGTGCGGCCGGCGACGGGGCGGCCTGTGCCCAACCGGCGGCCAGCAGCGGCATGCCCGCGGTGAGGACAAGGCGCAAGACGTGGTTGCGCGTCATGTTCGTTCTCCCTGGTTGGCGCGTTAAGCCCCAATACCGCTGAATTAGCCGTAAACCGAGTATTCGCTTATGATTCCGTTGAACCATAAAGCCGCGACCGGTGGTCGCGCCCGGAACGATCACCGCCGGTTTCTGCGATCCTTCGGCGCAACCACCGGTCGCGGCTTTATGAGATTCCGACATCATAACTGCACATGACATCGGCACTTCCGGCTAATTGAACGGTATTGCGTTAAGCCCCGGCGGCCACGGATGCCGAAGCCAACGGCGCGGGATTGGCCTCCACGGCCGGTGCGTCCAGCTTCAGTACCACGATCGTGTCGATCTCCTTCCGATGGGCCTTGGGTACGGAGATTTCGATCGACTGACTGGTCTGTTTGACCGCGACGGTGCCGCCGGTCAAGACGCTGCTGGCGACGATTTTCTTTTCGATTGGCGGCAAATGAACCGTATCGAGTGCGGGATTGAGGATGTGCAGGTAGATCGTATTGCCCCGGCACGTCGCCGTTCCCCAGGCCCCGCGCCGGAACGGCCCGCCCCGGGTGGCGTAGATGCTCTCCCCGTGTTTCTCGAGCCAGCGGCCCATTTCCTTCAGCCGCTGAACCTGACGGGGCTCGATGCGTCCGTCGGGCATGGGGCCCACGTTGAACAGTAGGTTGCCGTCGCCGCCGACTACCTGGACCAGCGTTTGCAGGCACTGCTTGAGCGACTTCATCTGGTCGTCGGGCTTCCAGGCCCACTGGCGGCAGATGGTCATGCAGGTCTCCCAGGGGCGGCCGGTCTGCATCTTGCCGATGCGCTGCTCGGGCGTGTCGTAGTCGGCCGGCAGTCCGCAGCGGTTGTTGATGATCACCTCCGGCTGCAATTGCCGACACATCTTTATCAACTTCTCCGCGTCCCAGTCGGCCGCCCGGCCGCCCAGCCCGTCGAAGAAAATGATGTCCGTACGCCCGTAATTCGTCAGCAACTCGCGGAGTTGGCCGTGAAGGTACTTGATGTACCTGGGGTGATTCTCGGTGCGATATTCGGGATGGTGCCAGTCGGGCGGCGAGTAGTAGATGCCCCATTTCAGTCCGCCCTCTCGGCAGGCGTCGGCCAGTTGCCCGACGATGTCCTTCCCGTAGGGCGACGCCGGGTTGGTGATCTTGTAGTCGGTCAGCTTGCTGTCGAACATGCAAAACCCGTCGTGGTGCTTGCTGGTAAAGACCATGTAGCGCATGCCGGCGGCCTTGGCAACGTGGACCCACTCCCGGGCGTCGAACTTGACCGGATTGAACTTCTTGTAAAGGTTATCATAAACCTCCACCGGCGTGCCGGAAGGGTTTCGATTGGTGCGATGCCCCCGCCGCTCGCCGCCGCGGGACCAGCCGATCTCCTTGCCCGTCAGGCTCACCGGGCCCCAGTGGACGAACAGGCCGAACTTCAGTTGCCGCCAGTTGGCGATGTCTTCCGGGCTGGCATTGAGATAATCCTTCGCTGGCTCGGCAGCCGCGGCCACCAGCGGCCCGGCCCAGCCGATGCAGAACGTCAGCAGCAGACACGAGATCAAGATGGCTTTCGCACTCTTCATGGCAGCATCCTCCCACGAAAATAGGAACCCGCGTGGCCGTTATGACCAGCGGCCTTGTCATGGTAGGCCGTCAGATGGTGGTTTGCAACTCTGGGAAGAGATCCCGGTCGTGCGCCGCACAAGAGCAGGCGTCGCCGGTCGGCGGCCGGTTGAATTGAGGCAACACGACCACCGTCGGGGTGGCAAAAACTCCACGTCTCGCCGCGGAGCTGCTCGGTTGCGAGTAGCTGCCGAGGCGGCGACGGAAGTCTATTGACAGCAACCACTTCGGTCCATTTCTCCCGGCCGCTTGCCGGCCGCGAACCCCGCTCGGCACGCCGCTTGCAGTAATCGCAGATCGCATGACGTTCCCCCTACTCTGCGCCACCACTCGGTGGCAGGTGAGTCCGATCGTTCATTGCCCCCCAACGATGCGGGTGGTTGGCCCCGATCGGCCAACCGTATCTTGGACTCGCCATCGGTAAGCCCCGCCCTGGAGTCCCAGGGCGGGGTTTCTTCGCGCGCTGGCGCCGGGCTAAATGGGATTTGGTGATTCCGGGAAATCCGCAGTGTTTAGCCCCGGCGGCCACGCCGGGACTTACCGCCGCGTAGCCGCGGCGGCTAAACGCTCCACTCCCAGAATCGTGCAACTCCATTTAGGCCCCTCGAACGGGGCCCGCTGCTTGACTGTAGCACTCCGCCGCGATAGAGTAATCCGCAATTGCCAACAGCAAACGCTAGCCGGTGGGCGTTGCCGGCCGAAGGTTGCCCGCCGCGCGCCCACCCGCCGGCAATTGCCATGCGAGCAGAGGCGTTCGTGACAAACGTTCTAGCCGCAAGGAGACGATCAATGCGTACCGTGACCTACTGCAAGCTCCCTTCGAGGTTTTGCGCCCTGCTGTTTGTGGCGGCGTGCGGGGCGATGATCGCCCAGGCCGCGTTGGCCGCCGAGCCGAAGACCGAACTGCTCTGGCCCGACGGAGCACCGGGGGCCAAAGGCGACAAACCGGCCGACAAACCAACGCTGACGATTCATCTGCCGGATCGGGACAAGGCCGCCGGCAGCGCGGTGGTCATCTGTCCCGGCGGCGGTTACGCCGTCTTGGCCGTCGGCCACGAGGGACGTGACATCGCCCGATGGCTCAACGGCATGGGCGTGGCGGGGTTCATCCTCGAGTACCGGCACAGGCAACGAGGCTACGGCCATCCGGCACCGCTGCAAGACGCCCAGCGGGCGATCCGTACGATTCGGGCCCGCGCCGCCCAGTGGAAAATCGATCCCCAGAAGATCGGCATCATGGGATTCTCGGCCGGGGGCCACCTGGCCTCGACCGCCGGCACGCACTTCGACAAGGGGAACCCCGAGGCCGAAGACCCCGTCGAGCGGGTCAGTTGTCGGCCCGATTTCATGATCCTCTGCTACCCGGTCATCGCCTTCGGCGAGCCCTATACCCATCGCGGGTCGCAGCGGAACCTGATCGGCAAAGACCCCGATCCCAAGCTGGTCCGCAGCCTGTCGAACGAAAAGCAGGTCACCGCCGAGACCCCCCCGGCGTTCCTGTTTCACACCGACGAGGACACGGGCGTGCCCCCGGAGAACAGCATCTTCTTCTATCTGGCCCTGCGACGGGCCAAGGTGCCGGCCGAGCTGCACGTCTACCGGCGGGGCCGCCACGGGCTGGGACTGGCTGCCAAGACGCCGGGGACCTCGAGCTGGCCGCGCCGCTGCGAAGAGTGGATGCGGGGCCAGGGCTTGCTACGCGCGAACCCGTGACCGGGGGATCTTGTCTTCAGGGCTGAGCCGCAAGCGGCTGCCCCCCCTTGGCGGACGCCCCGGGGGCCGGGTATATTGGGCCCTCAGCGTCCGACCGCTGCAACTACCCGGCATTTTCCCAGCATTGGCTACAGATCATGACGCGGATTGCCATTCTCGGAGCCGCGGGCTACACGGCCCTGGAGCTGATCAAGATCCTGTTGCGCCACCCTGAGGTGGAGATTGTCACCGTCACCGACCTCCATGAAGGCCGACCCCACGTGGCCATGATCCACCCCTCGCTGGCCGGCCGCCTGGACCTCTGCGTCGAGAAGCTCAGTCCGGCCGAGGTCGCCGCCCGGGCCGATTGCGTCTTCGCCTGCCTGCCCCACGGGGTAAGTGCGTCGCTGATCCCCCGGCTGCTGGACGCCGGCACACGGGTGGTCGATTTCAGTGCCGACTACCGGCTGGACAGCCCGGAAGTCTTCGCCACCTGGTACAACCAGAAGCACGCCGATCCGGAGCGGTTGGGCAAGGTCGTCTACGGCCTGCCGGAGCTGTTCCGCGATCGCATCGTCGAGGCACCGCTGGTGGCCAATCCCGGTTGTTATCCCACCTCGGCCATCCTGCCGCTGGCCCCCCTGTTGAAAGCCGGACTGATCGAACCGCGCGGAATCATCGTCGATTCCAAGACCGGTGCCACCGGCGCCGGGCGGACCCCCAGGCTGACCACCCATTACCCCGAGTGCAACGAGAGTATTTCGGCCTACAATCTCGGCCGCCACCGCCACACACCCGAGATG
>CAZUAM010000075.1:0-16409 GCA_964618095.1 uncultured Planctomycetaceae bacterium
CGCCGGGCACCGCCAGCAGCGGCAGCACGCCCAGTTGGTGTCCCCGCCCGCCGAACCGTTCCGGGTGCATGGTTACCTGCCACGGGGCGGTGGCCAGGCCCAGCGGGCCGCGGCCCAGGGGCGACTTGCTCTGGCGGAACGTCTCTGACGGGGCGGCGGCGGTGTCGTTGCTGCCGAAGACCTCGCCCAGGAAGGGAAACACCGGGTTGCCGCGATGCCAGGCCGCCCGGACGTACCAGGGGCCGCCGACACTGGCGGCCACGACGGTCGCGACGGCGGCGCCCCCAAGCAGCCAGCGGCGTCGCTCGGGTCGGCGAACCAGCGCCCAGATCCAGGTCAGGCCTACCGCCACAGCGAAGACCAGCGCGACGTACTTCGTTCCCAGTGCCCCACCGGCGGCCAGGCCGGCCAGCAGGAACCAGCGGCGATTCTCCTGGCCGACTGTCGCCCGCCACCACGCGGCCAGGGCGAGTGTAGTCAAGGTGGCCAGGGCCACATCGTTGAGCGGGGCGGTCATCTGGTTGTTCACGCCCGGGGTCAACATGACCACCGTCCCGGCGATCCACGCCCAGCGGCGCCCCAGGATCGGCGTGGCCAGCACAACCGCGGCCAACGCCAGCAGGATTCCCAGTCCCCAGTGGACCAGTTGTGCACACACGCCGCCGTCGAGTGCCAGGCCCCAGAGGTACCACATTTCGGCAAGCAGCGGGAAGGTGGAATTGTCGTGATAGGGCAGGTACAGGACGCGGTGCTCGGCCAGGAAGGTCTTGGGCAGCTCCAGGTGGTAGCACAGCGCGTCGCCGGCCGTGGGCGGAGCCAGGGCGCCAGAGAGCGACCCCAGGGCCGCCGCGGTGGCCGCCAGCAGGATGCCGCGACGGAGCCAGCCTGCCGGAGGAGGCCAGGGTGCGTCTTCCAGCCGCGGCACCTCTTGCCTTCGCTCCGCGCGGCGAAGCTGTCCGCGGAGGATTTCGCCTAGCCCCCAGAAGCAGGCCGCCATCGTGAACACGCCGATCGCCGGCACGTACAGCCCGCCGAGCAGCCCCAGGCCGAGCAGCAACGTGCCCGCGGCGATCAAACCCAGGGCGACACTCCACACGCCGACCGACAGCCGATCTTCCTGCCCCACGCCGAGTCCGCGGAGAATCGGCCGGCCCAGGCCGAACGCCGCCAGAACGAGCGTGCAAAAGGCAAGGATCGATAGCAGTTGGGCGAGCATGGAGGGAAGTAGTGGTGAGTGGTGAGTGGTGAGTGGGGAGGATGGGTGTTTAGCGGCCGCCGGTACGGCGGCCATGCCCTAAAACAATCCGGCCATACACACAAAGTACGCCGCCGCAACCACCACCACCCAGGCCGTGAACAGCCAGGCCCGCCAGGCAGCTACGGATGGGGCGCCCTCGGCCGGGCGCGGTCGCTGCTTCAACAACGCCGAAGCCACCAGACGACGGGCATGGAGGAGGCCGGGCGAGGAGGCCGGAGCCTTGGGCCTTTCGATCGGGGCAATCATGGTGGGGTTCCTCTGCGACGGTACGATTCTTCGGGGGCCGCCCCGGCCGCCACGCGGCCTGGATGCCGGTACGGCAGGTCGTGCAACAGCTTGTCTACCTCGATGGCAACCCGCCGCGGCCGCAGCAGCCCCATGCACGGATGGTCCGCCCTGGGGCAACGCCGGCGATGACAGGGCGAACAGCCGACTGCGCGGCGGATCACCGTCACCTGTCGGCCGCAAGGCTGCCACTGGCGCGGGCCGTTGGTGCCGCTGAACAGGACCACGACGGGAGTGCCGACCGCGGCCGCCAGATGGGCCGGGCCCGAGTCGGCGCCCACCAGCAGGTCGGCCTGTTCTAACAGTGCGGCCAACTCCACGACGCTCAGCCGGCCCGTCCAATCGGCCACACCGGGCCAGGCCCGGCCGCCGAGGATTTCGGCGGCGACCATGCGGTCCTGCCGGCTGCCGACCAACACGACCTGGGCCCCGTGGCCGACGATGATTCGGCCCAGCAGCTCCCGCCAGTGCTCCACGGGCCACGCCTTGGCCGGGGCGCCGGCACCCACGTGCAGCACCACCCGCGGACCGGCCGTCGGCTCGGGTGCAGAAAGCTCGGCCAGGCGTCGGGCGATCTGACGGTGGGCCGGCTTGGCGGGCCGGAAGGTCGGCCGGCGGGGGCCGGCTTTCGACGGCCCGATCCCCAGCGCCGCCAACAAGGCCATCCGCGACTCGACCTCGGGCCGGTCGGCAACGAACTCCGGGCCGTCGGTCAGCAGGAACCCGCCGCCGCCAGAGTTCCATCCCAGCCGCCGCCGCGCCCCGCAGAGCCACAAGATCAGCGCCGCCGGGAACTCACCGCGGACGTCGATCCCCAGCTCGACCTTCCGCCGCCGTAGCGAGAGGCCCCACCAAAACGTCGCCGGGATCCAGGCCAACCGGGCCAGGCCGCCCCGGGCGAAGCGGTTTACCCGCGAGACGTGCACGCGGCTGACTTCCGGCAGGGCCTCGAACACCTCCCGATTCCAGGGGCCGGCCAGCACCTCGATCGAGGCCTTGGGGTATCGCTTCCGCAGGACCGGCAGCATGGCGGTCGAGATGATTGCGTCGCCCAGGTGGTCCAACTGCACCAGCAGGATGACTTGCGGGTCGCGTTGGCTCTTCGACGTGAGCGTGGTCCGGCCGGCAACCGACCGCCACAGGAGCCGTAGGGCGGCGAACAGGACCGTGCCGAGCAGATCGATCACCGCAAAGGTCAGCCGCCAACGCAGGCGAACGTAGCGGTAGCGTCCGAGCGGGCGCCGCCGCAGCCGACGGATGCGATCCGAGTCGTTCCTGTCTTCAGTCCCCTCTCCTTCTGGGAGAGGGTTAGGGTGAGGGTTTTCAGACATGCCGTGAAAGGGTCTTTTCATATGCTTCCCGTGTCATCCGTGCGGCCCTGTTCCACGAAAAGTTGTCGCGGACGTGTTTGGCCAGCGTCCGGCTTCGGCCGCGCCGAAGCGCGGCGAGGACCGCCCGGCGGATACCCGGCAGGTCGTTCGGCCTCACGTAGTCGGCCAGGGGGCCGAAATACTCGCGTGCCGATCCGTGCTTGGGCAGGACCAGTGGCGTGCCCGAGAGGCCGGCCTCCAAAGCCACCAGGCCCGGCGTTTCAAACCAACTGGCCAACACCAGGCAGCCGCAGGCGGCGTAGGCGCCGGCCAGCAGCGGATCGTAATGGTCGATGGCAGGCACGAAACGCACCCGGTGATCGGCCGCCCGGCGGCACGCGGCCAGGTACCCCTCGTGCCCGGGGACCACGTCGCCGAGCACCACAATCGGCAGGCCGCTCCCTCGCATGGCGCGAAGGAAACCGAGCTGGTTTTTGCGCGGCTCGATCCGCCCGGCGTAGAGCACGAACCCGCGGCTGCCGACCAGCCGGGCAAACGGCTCCGGGTCGGCGGTGGCGAACCGCTCCTCGGCCCCGTTGGGCACGACGTGGATCCGCTCGGGCGGGACCTGGAAGTGCCGGGTGAGCTGTCTGGCCTCCGCGTTGGAGTTGGGCAGCAGCAGATCGACCGCTTGGTAGAGCCGCCGCCGCCAGGAAGGCAGCCGCGGGCAGGCGGCCCGAGCCGTGAATCGGGCACAGGCCGCCAGACGGCGGACAACCGAGCGCGGTTCGCGCCAGCAGTTGGCCAACTGGAACCAGGCGATGGTCGAGAGCGCCACGGGCAGGTTGTGCCGCCGGGCGGCCTCGACCACCGGTAGGTGCTCCGGCAGGCTGCCGAACAGGTGCAGACAGTCGGCGGTGGAGAGCGAATCTTCCCACGGCCGCCAGGGCCGGGCCGCCACTCCCGCCGACCGCAGCACATCGGCCAGCGCAAGCATCTGGACCTCCCCCCCGCCGGGCGCATCCATCGCGGCGAGCTTGCCGGCCAACAGCACCACCGGCGACCGGCGGGCCGGATGACGAATCGCAGGGTGGGAGAACGTCCCATCTTGTTGTCGCGATTTGGCAGTTGTCGTATCGGTCATGAGCGGCTAAGCCGCGGGCGGCTATTTGCGCAATCGGCGCAGCGTCTGCTTGGCCCAGTTGCGCCAATTGGAGGTGTCGATCTCTTCGATCGGTGTCTCACGTTCCCAGTCGATCCATCGCCGGATCCGGCCGCGGAGCCCCTCGGGGCGATCGACGCGTACGGGACGCACTTCGGCCCGGGGGGCGCAGTTTTCGTAGGCCAGTGCCGAGGGGGAAAACTGTACCACGCGGCCCTCCAGGGGCATCCGGGCGACGTGCCGCCCGCGCCAGTATTCAATCCCCACCCGGTAGTCGGCCGGGCGGCGGCTGGCCGTGACCACGAAACTGTCCTGGTGACGGACGACGCTCAGCCGAACGTCGTCCCGGGCCCGCCACCACGCGGCAAACTTACTCAGGGTCGTCTTCCAGATGGCGGCGAAGGTGTCGGCGGTGTCGAAGACGGCTCGCAACACCTGGGGATACGTCCCCAGGCGGCCCGTCGGATGCCCGTAGAAAAACACCGGCTCGCCGGCCCGATACTTGCCCCGAGCCGTTTCTCGATAGTAATCGATCGCTGCGCGGACGGCCTGCTGGACGGCCGCCGCACGGCGGGGACCTTCTCCCCGCACGGATTCCAGGAAAAGCCCCAGGCTGACCGGGTGGACGGGGATTTGCAGGAGGTCGCCATCGTGGGGAAAGCCATCGTGGGGAAAGCCATCGTGGGGAAAGAAGGGCAACTCGTCGTAGGCCAGGCCGAACTCGGAGCTGTGACCCACCCCCAGCGTTTCCAGTGCCCAGAGCAGTCCGCAATTGAATCGGCCGTGCGGCGCGGCGAACCCGGACGGCTCGATCTGAAGCGCCCGAAGCGTCTCGATTCCCCGGCGAACGTTGGTAAGGTTTTCCTCTTTTGTCAGGTAGGTATGGTGTCGATAGCCGTGCGACCCGACGTCCAGCCCGCGGAGGCGACCCAGCGCGTCGTCGTGCGGCAGGTAGGCCGCCGCATTGACAAAGTGGCTGGTGGCCTGCTCGTATCCGGCCAGCGTGTCGAGCGTGGTGTGGAAGTCGGTCGGGTCGTACTGATCGTAGTCGATGCGGAAGTTTAGTGCGCTGCGATAAGGAAAGGGGAAGGCCGCCACGCAGAGCCAGACGCCGCCGGCTCGCTCGATCTCGACGCGGAGCTGCTCGAGGATCCGCCGCCGCAGCGCCCGCCGGTCTACCCGGGCGATCTCCTCGGTCACCGTCAGCCCGGCGATCTGCCACTGATGCCGCCCGGAGCGTTCGTCCAGCAGTTGCTCAAACGGGTCTCGGTCCCATCCGCTGCGTAGCCGATTCACGTCGACGGCGACCTGGCCGTAGCCTAGCGCGCGGCAAGGTCCGCGGTGGGAATCGAACAGCAGGCAGCGGCCTTCGGCCGCCCCGGCTGCGCGGCGGCGAAACGGAACACCTTGCTGCGCAAGCAGCCGGACGAGCCCCGGCGGGACGTTGTCCAGGATCAGCGGCAACAGGGGGAGTGGATTGTCGGCCATGGGCGTGTTGAGGAAGATTAGTGCTGCAACACCATGTTTCGCGAGATCACCGTTTAGCGGGCGGGCTTGCCCGCCGTGTAATCACCGGGAGCTTTCAATGCATTCCGCGGCGGGCAAGCCCGCCCGTTAAACGCCGCGATGTGAACGTTCCACCGAGGCGTTGCCTCGCGGCTATGTTCTTGTTCAGCGCGTGGCAAGTGCACCAGGCGCCGATGTTCCCGCGCGACAACCCACTCGGAGAGCCCGCTGAGGAAGCAGAACGCCCAGCCGGCCGGGCCGTCCAACAGGCCCTGCTTGTAGATCAGGCGGCGGAAGATTTCGCCAGCCGGGGCGATCCAGGTGTCGCGCCAAGTGGGCCGGCGTCCCGCGGCCGCCCGGCAGGTCGCCTCCAAACGCGCATAGCGATGCATCTTCGCCAGAAAGGTCTCCAGGTCGGGCGTGGTTTCGTGCTCCAGCCAGTGATGCAGCCGGCCCACGCGCCCGGAGACCTCGAGCACCTCGTGCACGTCGCCTACCCAGCGGGCCGCGTGCCGGCGAAACAGCCGCAGGGGGCAATCGTCCTGGGTGCCCGAGCGGCGCAACTGCCGGCCGAAGATCCGGCTGCGGATCGGCACGCGGAAGGCTTCCGCCGCCAATTGCGCGATGCGAGAGCGGATTTCGGCCACCAGCCACGGCGTGGGGCGCTCGTCGGCGTCGATCGAGAAGACCCAGTCGCCGGTGGCCAATCGCAGGGCACGGTTCCGCTGCCGGGCGAAGGTGTCGAACCGGCGCGAGGCCACGCGGCAGCCGTGCCGCCGGGCAATCGCCACCGTCGAGTCGCGCGACCCGCCGTCAACCACCACGATCTGGTCGGCCCAATCGAGCGCCGGCAGCAGTTCCGCCAGGTTCCGCTCCTCATTGAGCGTAATCAGGGCGGCCGTGATGCTGGGTCGGTCGTTCATCGCACACCTCCCAGGCGCCGGGCAACCAGCGCGTAGCGGATGAGCCATCGCAGGTTGTAATAGACGGCCACCAACGCCAACTCGGCGGCCAAGTAGCCGGTGGCCAGCGCCAAGACCAACAGGTGCACCCGCACGTCAGCGTTGCCGGGCAGATGATACGCCCGGCGAAGCCAGAAAAAGGGGACGGACCCCTTTTCTGAAAAAAGAGCTGCGTCCCGTTTTTCTTCCAACGCCAGGCCGTACATCAGCAGGTACTTGCCTGCCAGGAAGGCGATCAGCAACCACCACGGCCAGGGCGCCGCGACCTGCGCAGCAACCACCGCCGCGGCGGCCACGTGCAGGGCCACGTCGGCCAACTCGTCGACGTTCCCGTCCAGCCAAGCCCCCCAGGCAGAGACGGTCTGCTGGCGCCGGGCGAGCTGTCCGTCGGCCCGATCAAAAAACCAGTAGGTGAGCACCAGTAAGGCCGCCAGCGGCATCGCCTGGGGTCGCCACACCAGGACCGCCGTCGCCGCGGCAGCCGCCGTCAGCCCGCAGGCGGTCAAGTGCACCGGCCGGACCGCTGTGGGGGCCAGCGCAGCAGCCAGCCAGGTAGCCGCGGGACGCAAGTACCAGCGCGATATGGGATAGCTGCGGACCGGTTGCGGCTGTGAGGCGTCCCCGCGCCGGGCCGCGGCCACTTGGCGTGTGCCGGCAGGCAGGTTGGCTGCTTCCGTGCTCAACACTGGCGTCCTTGCAAAGGGTCAGTCACTTGCTGCTGATAACCGGGGGACAACGTCACGCGACGCCGATACCGCCACCCGTTGCGTGCCGGCTATTGCCGTTGCGTCGGGTTTCTCTTGCCCGCGGGCAGGCGTCTCTGTCATTCGTCGGGGATGAAATCGCCGAAAGAATTCGCGCTCGCGAGCCGCCGTGCCTTCGGCCCGATACGCCGTCGATCGCAACCGGCCGAGCCGAGTCAGTGCTGCGAAGAGCGCGCGAAGGAAGATCCAACGTCGCCGGGCGGGGACCCACGGGGCTCGAACGACGTCGCGTGCCAGTCGGACCGGCAGGCCGAGCAGTTGGCGGGCGAAGTGCAGCGGATGCCGCAGGTTCTTCCATTGGAACAACAGCGTGTTCCGCAGTGCCAACCAATCGCACCCTTCCGGACCGAATGCCGCGCCGAAGGTGGCCATTCCGCGATGGTACATCATGGACTGGGGAACATAGCGGGCGTGATAGCCGGCCAGGTATCCGCGGAAGGCAAAATCGAGGTCCTCCAACCGGCCGGGCAGATAGAGCGGATCGAAGCCGCCCAACTCGGCGAACTTCCGCCGATCGACCGCCAGCGCCGCCCCCGCCGAGGCGGTCCATCCCGGCTGCCGGATCACGGCCTGGTGGCCCGGGTAAAGGGCCGTCGCCCGGACCAGTCCCCAACGCCAGCAAACGGCCGTCTTGAAGCCTTCGTAGGTACAGCCGTCGAAGCGCCAACACAGCGGGGCCGTCATGAAACACCGCGACGCGCGTTCCGGCTGCCGCTCGAGCAGCGGGGCAACCAGCGGATCGATGCAGTGCGGATCGAGCTTGACGTCGTTGTTCAACAGCACGGCCACCGGCCCCTCCAGGCTCGGCACCACGTCGTTGAAGGAACACAGCCCCCGGTTCGGCCGGCGGATCACGGCAATCTGCGGAAAACGCTCGGCCAGCCAGGCCACCGAGTCGTCGGTCGAGTCGTTGTCGATCACGGCCACGTGGCAGCGGTGGACCGAATTGGCAGCCGCGCGGAGTACCGAGGGCAGACATTCCGCCAACCGGCGGCGTCCGTTGTAGTTCAGCACTAGCAGGTGGAGCAACATGGGCCGCACACCATACGGGCATTCGGCCCCGGGGGTCAAGACGACTCTTCCGGGGCGGCGGCGCGATGTTCCGCCCTGTCCCCAGCTTGCCCATCTTCCGCCGGTCGAACGGTCCACCAGCCATCGGAGAAGACCAGCTCGTGGCCGGGCGGCACACGGTACCAGGCGGCAAACTCCCGCTCGGCCGAACCGCTCTGCTGCGATCGGAAGACGGTCCAGCCGGCGACCGCCGCGGCCGTGGGTGCCATCAGGGCCAGATAGATCCGGCCGACGAGCAACTGCCCGTCGCCGGTAAGCAACTGCCCGAGTGCTATCAACGCCAGCACGTTGAGCACCACGTGCATCTCGCAGGCCTTCCGCGCGGTCCAGGCCACCAGCCGCAAGGGGCGGCGGGGCCGCGGCGGTTGCACGGCGGGGCGTCCGCCGCCGCCGCCGTGGACGTGGAGCCGGCCATGGAGGCGTTTTAGGCGCCGGGTGAACGCCTTGTATCGAGCGTCGTGATGCAGCGTGATCAGCAGCGAGGAGACGCCCCACAGCAAACCGGCGGCCGGCCAGAGTGGCTCGCCACTTGGCACAAACAGCCCACAGCCGACCCCCACCGGCACCAGCAGGTTGATCGTGTGGTGCATCAAGTAGTCCAACTGGACGCCGTCCAGCGAGGCCGTGCCGCGGAACCTGGCCAGTTGGCCGTCAACGTGGTCCAGCAGGTACCAGAGCTGGAGCAGCACCGCGCCGAGTATCCATCCCCAAACGGTCCCCCAGCCAAACGCCGCGGCCGCCGCCACGCCGCCGGCCCAGGCGACAAGCGTGGCCAGGTTGGCCGAAACGCCCCAGGGGGCGACCACCCGGGTGATCCGCAGTGCCGCCGGCCGGCTGACGCGTCGGGCCATCCAGTTGCCCAGCCGGCGGTGATCCGGCTTCTGGCAGCGGCGTTTGAGCTCGGCCGGTGGGATGCGTTTCATGGTATTGCGCCGTTGCAGGAAACTGTGGCCGCCGTTCCGGCGGCCGCTAAACAGTCGAATCGCCGTTCCGGCGGCCGCTATTGACAGTAAGGAAGGTAATGTCCACCTGGTTCCCAATCCCTGGTTCCCAAGCTCCAGCTTGGGAACCAGGGAACGGCCACGACATTGGTTTGCTGAGGATCAATAAACGGATCGTTTCGAGCTGCGTCTGAACTGTTTTGCCCAGCCGCCGTGGTGCCATCCGACGGCCACGGTCAACCCCCAAACGGTCGAAACCGCGGCGACCTTTGCAAGGGTAATCGTCCAATCTGTTTCGGTTGCCGGCCAGGCTCGTTCCAACAACACGGCCGACGCCAGGGTCGGCCCCAGGGCCAGCGCGAGCATGGCGACGTAGCGCACCCGCCCGGGCCAATCCAACTCGACCCAAAGCGAAACGGCCACGACCAGGACGTAGTAGATCGCGTAACCTGCGGCGGTTGCCGCAGCCACGCCGATCAGCCCATATCCGCCGCGCAGCGCCAGGTGGTTCCCCAGCGCGGCAACTGCGGTGGCGATCAGCACGGCGCCCAGCGCCCGACGCTGCCGACCCACCGCCACCAGGTACTGGCTGCCCGGCAGCGCCAGCGCCAAGGCGACTACACCCGGCACCAGCCAGACCAGCGGCGGCAGCCCGGTTCGATAGTCGGGCAGCAACCGCATCAACACGGGGGGCGCGGCCAGCAGGGCCAGCGCGGCGGGGAGTGCGATGGCGGCGGCCTGCAATTCGCTGGCCCGGGCCGCCAGGCGGGCCACCGCCCGGCGATCGCCCCAGCGGCCGTAGCTCTCGGCGTAGCGCGGCCCGGTGACCATCGCCAGCATGTTCCCCAGCCCGAAGAGTTGGGTGCTGACCATCACGGCCAGCGAGTAACAGCCGAGTTGGAATTCGCGATCGCTCAGGTAGCCGAGGATCATCAGCTTGTCCAACGAGCGGAACAGCGACGAGACGGCGCCGGCCAGCAGGATCGGGGCGCCGATGCCGATCAGCCGCCGGATTTCGGCCGTCTCCCAGGCCCAACGAAGCGTGGCGCCCGCATGGCGCCGCACGAAAACCAGCGAGCCGAGCAACACCACCAGGGTGCCGGCGTACAGTCCCGTAAGTCCCCAACACCAGGTCGCCAGGCCGCAGACGCAAAGCGTCAGCACGGCCTCAAGGACGGACAACTGCGAGGTGGTCGCAAAGGCCTGTTTGGTGCGGAGGATGGTAACGTGAAAGGTAACGTAGCGGGCCAACACCGTCAGCCCGCCCACCACCGCCAGGCCCACCGCCCAGGCACCGGTCCACGCGCCGCCGCTTCCCACGCCGATCCATATACCCGCGCCCAGCAGGACCGTGGCGTAGATCAGGCTGGTGATCGTATTGACGGTGAAGGCCAGATTCAAGCCGTGCCGGGCGGCGGTGGTCTGCCCGCTTCCCAACGCGACGTTGAACTCCCGGGCGGCACCCTTGCTGATGCCCAGGTTGGCGTAGTTTCCGTAGCTCAGCAGGAGCTTCAATGCCTGCCAGATGCCCATCTGGGCCGGACTCAACAACAGGCGCAGCAGCAGGCTGGTGGCGGCGCCCAGCAGATGGCAGACGGCCGTGGCCGAGCCGACCGTCAGCCAGTCGGCAAACATCCGCCGCCAGCCGCTTAAGGGAGCGGCCATCGGGGCGGGGCGGAATGTCTCGGTGCGGCTGGACACGGCAGATATGTTCACCGGCGGGCAAATACGTTCAATGGTCGGCAATAGCCGGCAGGCAACGCCTGCCGGGCAGCCCCGGCACGTGCTACGTCCCGGCTATCGGCAGTGATTCCCTCGGATTCGACCCTCGGGGCCAGAACCTCGTCGGCCACTCGGGCGGCCGCCGGCCGGTCGAAGCCGGCAAATACGCCGGGGTCGGGGCCCCGCGGAGGCCGCCAACCTTCAGCCGTCACCCGGGCGAGCAGCTCTCGAAGCTCCCCTTCGCTGTGCACCGTGCCGGCAAGTCCCCACCGGTCGTGCGCCAGAAAGCCGCTGGCGCCGGGCGGCGCCAGTTCAATCACCGGCACCCCGGCCAAGGTCGCCTCGACCCCGGCGCTGGATCCGCAACTCAAGACACAATCGACAGCGGCGAGCCACTCTTCCAGGCGTCCACGGCGAACCAACCGGCTGCCGGCCGAGGGAAACTCGGCCCGCAGCGCCCGAACCATCGGATCGTCGCCGCTGCGGGGATGGAGCTTGACGATCAGCTCGGCACCGGCGGTTCCGGCCACGGCGGCAAACGCCATGCGGAGCATCTCGGCGTAGGTGCGGCTGGTCAGGTGCAAGGCCACCGCGTCGGGGCGGTCGTCACGCGGTGGGACGGTCGCCAACAGCAGAACCCGCGGTGGCACTGCCTCGTTCGCCCTCCTCGTTGGCGCGGGAGCCGTCCTGCCGAACGGACGACGGCGGAGCCGTTGCAGTTCCTGGCGGAGGTGATCGTGCTGCGGCGAGCCGGTCACACGAATCCGCTGGGCCGGCACACCCCAGTCAATCAGCTTCTGCCGGGACGACCGGCCCCAGACCAGGATGCGGTCGGCCGCCGGCGGAGTGAAGCCGAAGCGGCAGTACGGCACGCCGTGTTGCACCACGAACGAGCCGGCACCGTATCGCCGGCCGAGGGCCACGGCGGCCCGGGCCAGGGGCGTGGCGTCCTCGTCCAACACCAGTGCGTCGGGGCGCACCCGCCGGAAATGCGCGTCGATCTGCTCGATCAGGCGCCTCTGGCGCGGCCCGTGCGTTGCCGCCCGCTCGCCCAGCCAGCGTCGAACCGGTCCCGCCAGGTTCACTCCCAGGCACTCCAGGCGAAAAGGGGACGGGACCCTTTTCCCGGGACGGCCCGAAGGGTGCTGCGCAGAAAAGGGTCCTGTCCCCTTTTCGTTATCTCGCCCCAGGCTCGAGTTGCACACCAACTGTCCCACGCCCGCCGCCTGCCAGCGGAGCCACGACCTGACGGCGAAGCGGTCGTGCAGCCGCCAGAGATTGCAGCCGCGGGTGAGCAACTCGCGGCAGACCGGACCGAGCAGGCGGGGGTCGCCGCAGAGCACCACGCGGCGGCCGGAGCTGTGCGGGTCCGCCGGCGGCTGGAAATAGCCGGTCATCCGTGCGAGGCAGCGTCGCCAGCGGCCGTTGACAGGGAAGCTGCCTGCGGGGGCCGCGCTGCCCGCGACCCATCGCAGCCGGTAACGCACACCGGCAACACGGCAGTATTGCGAAAGCACTTCGGCGTAGTCTTTGTCGCGCCCTCGGGCGGCAACCAACTCCAGGTGATCTCTCGGACGCAACGGCTGCTGCTCGGTCAGGTAGGCCAACGGGCGGATTAACTTGACTAGGTAGTAGCGCAGGGCCAGCGCATTGAGATAGGCGGGCGAGATCGAGTCGAGCGGCCGGCCGGCTCCGCCGAGCAGCTCGGCAAAGTCCGCGGCCTGCTGATCGATCCAGTCGAAGCGGCCGTCGATGGCCTCATCCAGCGAACGGTGCACCGCGGCCCTGGCGGACAAGCCGCCCGCGGCACCCGGCGCGTCCGGTGGCCAGGATCCCTCCAGCAGCAGCGCCACGTCGGGCACGGTTGCACCGGCGGACGGGCCGCCGGGGGCAGGCAGGCCTCCCGGCCTGCGATCGACGAGTTCGTGCCGGGCGTAGACGAGTAGTCTCACCACTTGTCCTCCCTAGCCGGCGGCGGCAAGTGGCGGTTGTGTGCCGATCACGTCAAGCAGCTCTTCGAAGCGTGCCAGATAGACGTCGGCCCGGGCGTCCGTGTCGAAGTTGAAGGCGATCGCGGGCATCCCCACCGCCGCCGCCCCGGCCAACTCCGCGGCGTCATGGCCTACAAACGCCACTTCTTCGGGGGCCAGCTCCATGGCCTTGACCGCGGTCAGGTAGCAGGCCGGGTCGGGCAAGGTCTGCTTCAAGTCGATCGACGAGACGACCGTCGTAAAGAGTCCTCCCACGGCGAACCGCTGAAGCCGTTGCCGCAGGACGGAGGCCGGGTGTTCGGAGTTGCTCAGCACGCCCAGCGTAAGGCCCGACTGATGGAGTCGTTCCAGCGTGGTCTTGACTCCCGGCAGGGGGCGTGCGCCGGCCTCCAATTGGTGGCGGCGCGCCCGGCAGGCCGCCTCGACCTCGTCGATCTGGCTGTGCGAAAGGCCCGCCGAAAGCAGAAACGCCTCGAACGCCTCGCAGAATTTCCGCCGGCCGCGGTGAACCTCCTGGAGGTAATCCCGATCCCAGATGCGGAAGAAGCAGCGGTAATTGGTGTGCAGGCCAACGTGAGAGAGCAACTGCAGCACCCACCGCCGCCAGAGGGTGTCGTCGTACAGCACGTTGCCCATGTCGAACAGCACGCCGCGGATCTGCCCCCGCAGCCGAACCCTCCCATCGGCAGGGCACCCTCGATGTCCCACGGAATGGTTGCATGGGTGGTTGCGGGCGGCGTGAATGAGGGGGCAACCGGGCGGCCGGTCGCGGCTGGCGTCCATCGCGGGATCGAATCCTTTCGAATCTCTTCCGACCGCCACTCAGCCTTTGCAGGCGCGGTTCAGCGCCGCCATCCGCCTGCGCAAAGCCGGCTGCTGGTCTAACAGGTCGGCAATCCGTTGCCAATCCAAGGCCTCCGGCCCCAGGGCCTCGAAAATCGCCAGGGCGTGATCCCAGTCCTCCTCGATGTCAACCGTCAACCGGACGTCGTCACGGTCGATCTGGGGGGGGGCGGGAATCAGCCGAAGGTTGAACTTCTCCGGATGGGAGTAGATGTACCGGGTCACGTGCTCGCGGTCGGCACGATTCTTGCTGGACCTGGCCGCACGCTGCAACGCCGAGGCGCGAAACCACTCCGCGTACACGCCCACCGGCGAGAGAATCGCCGGCCGGCCGTCCCGCGAACAGTAGCTCACGTAGTCGCAGTTGGAGTGGGCCTGGGCCGTGGTCACCAGCCGATCGATCAACCCCGGGTCGATAAACGGGTTGTCGCCACGCACCCGAACCACGGCTTCGGCCGGATACTCCTCCAGCGCGCAGGCAAACCGCCCCAGGGCATACGGCTGGCTGCCCACGAACACCGGGACGTCCATCGGGACCAGGTCACGGATGAAGCGGTGTTCGGCCGCGTCACAGGCCACCACGATCACCCCGTCCAGCCGCATGCAGTCGGTCACCCGGCGGACCACCCATTCCAACAGGGATTGCCCGCCCAGCTTGCGGTGGACGATGCAGCGGAAACGCGCTGACCCATAGCACGCCTGGACGATTCCCAGGGTCTTCAACATCCGGCTTGCCCTCAATCCATAACGTCGGTGACCGAAACTCCTGCCAAAGCCGGAAAACCACCTACAGGAGTCTAACACGGCGGCCGACGGAGCGTCAATAGGAACGGGACCGGGATCAAGGGGAAGCAAGCGGGCCGGTGATGCTAGCACTGCATGCTGCCCCTTGGCCTGCCACGGCTTGGCCTGCCACGGCTGTGTCAGCCGTGCTCCAGATTTGCCGGTCTACCCAGGGCAACACGCCCCTGGCACACTTATGAATAATCCGCGTTTAGCGGGGCCGCTTGCGGCCCGCTTGGGAGACCTGTGCGTTCGGATCGGAAACGGGCCGCAAGCGGCCCCGCTAAACAGGTATTTCCACGTTCACGGACCCCACTAATTCTCGACTCCCAACACTTCATACAGGCGGGGGTCCCTCAGGCTGTCCACGACCAGCGAGGCGTCGCTGAAATCGTGCCAGCGGCTGTGCTCGCCCGGCACGGCCACCGTAAACGCCCCGGCCGCGGCGGCCGCGCGGCAACCGTTTTGGCTGTCTTCCAAGACCAGCATCTGCCGCGGACTGAGGCCGAACCGCCCGGCCGCGGTAAGATAGATCTCCGGGTGGGGTTTGCCGTGGGTGATGTCTTCGGCGGTGAGGATGAATTGGAAACGGGACCGCAGGTCGAATCGCCGGAACACCTCCTCGAACAGATCCCGCCCGCTGCACGTCCCGATCGCCTTGGGAATCCCCGCCTCCTCCAGCCGGGCCAGCAGCTCCAGCAGGCCGGGCAGGGGGACCAGATGTTCGTCGAGCAGGCCGACGAAGATCCGGTTCGATTCCGACGCCATCTCTTCCCAAGTCTCATCCAGCCCGTGCCAGCGGATCATCATCTCGAAGGTCGGCCGCGGCCGAAGCCCCATGACGGCGTCCTTCAACTCCTCGCTAAACTCGCAGCCCCGCCGGCGCATCAACTCCGCACCCACCAGGGTGTAGATCTCCTCGGTGTTGAACATCAGACCGTCCATGTCGAAGACGACCGCACGTGGAGGAGGCATGGGGTTCCTGATTTCAGATTTGGGATTTCAGATTTCGGATTTGGCATTCAGCATAGGTCTATGCGTGGGTCTGATGGTAGCATATCCGATCCTCATCCAAATCCCAAATCCGAAATCCCCAATCATAAATCCTCTCCTTCCAAGACCGTGACCAGCTCGCCGAGGATCGCGCAGGTTGCACCCCAGATGCGGTGCGACTGCCAGGTGAAGTGCGGGGCGGTGTAGGACTGGCCCTGGTGTTGGCGCTGGTGGCTGCCGAAGTTGGCCGGGGCGAGCAGGTGGGCCAGGGGAACCTCCAGGAGTTGCTCGACTTCCGCAGGATTGGGAATCAACTCCGGACGGCCGTCGGTCGCCCCGACCCAGGGCGTGACCAGGAAGTTGCTGGCCTGGACGTAGGCCGCCGAGAGTTGGCCGAGCAGTTCGATGTTCCGGCCCCCCTCGCCGAGCTCTTCGTGGAATTCCCGAAGCGCCGCCTGGCGGCTGGTCTCACCCGGCTCGACGGCCCCACCCGGCAGGCTGATCTGCCCGGCATGGTCCGGCAGGTGTTCGGGCCGCAGCGTCAGCGGCAGGTGCCACTGGCCGTGGTGGGGATAGAGCAGGACCAGCACGGCGGCCCCGCGGGCATCCGCCGGCGCACTCTGGTAGTATCGCCACAGCGGCGGCCGCGGCTCGAAACGCGCTGCAACCCTCGGCCCCGGCAACTCGCCGGCCAACCGCCCAGCCAACCGTTGGGGAAGTTCGGCGTTCATGGGGGTAGTAACCGGTTGTCAGTGATCAGTTGTCAGAGCCTGTGAAAAAATTCCCGACGCGCACCTGAAATCAAGGAGGATGTCTGG